>NZ_JBEXCW010000020.1:0-119749 GCF_040605435.1 Streptomyces sp. NPDC005574 | reverse complement strand
GCAACGTGCCGCGGCTGTAGGGGAGTCGGCCCCAGGAGCGCGTCGGTCCGTGTCGAGGTCGGCGCCCGCGCGGTCGAGCTTGTTGCCGACACAGCCGTCCGAGAAGGAAATCCGATAGTCATATCGCAAATGTAGGAACGCACCCGCCGTCGGGAGCGGTGCCCCGGCCGGGCGGGGCCCGCGAGCACCCGGATGCCGCACGGCTCCACGGCGTGCGCCCCGGAATCCGGACGCGCGGAGGGTGCGGGTGCCGGTCGGAGTCGGACGGTGCCGGTCGAGCCGGACGGAGCCGGTCGAGCCGGACGGAGCCGGACGGAGCCGGAGGTCAGCCGGCGGGCAGGGTCGGCTGGATGCGGCGCAGGAACGTCGCGTTGTCCGGTGTCTCGCGCATCCGGTCCAGGAGGGTCTCCAGGTTGGTCTGGCCGTCTCGCGTCTGCAGGACCCGGCGCAGTCCGCGTACGGCGGCCAACTCCGCCTGAATCAGCAGGAGTTCCTCGCGCCGGGTGCCGGACGGGTTGATGTCGACGGCCGGGAAGACGCGGCGGGAGGCGAGGTCGCGGCTGAGGCGGAGCTCCATGTTGCCGGTGCTCTTGAGCTCCTCGAAGTAGAAGTCGTCGGCGCGGGAGCCCGTTTCCACCAGGGCGGTGGCGAGGATGGTGAGGGAGCCGCCCTCCTCGGCCAGACGGGCGGCCCCGAAGAACCGCTTGGGCCCGTGCAGCGCGGCGGCGTCGACGCCGCCGGAGAGGGTGCGGCCGCTGGATGCGCCCGCGTTGTTGTGGGCCCGGCACAGCCGCGTGAGGGAGTCGAGCAGGATGACGACGTCCTCGCCCGCCTCGACGAGCCGCTTGGCCCGCTCGATGACGAGTTCGGCCAGCGCGATGTGCTGCCTGGGCGCCCGGTCGAAGGTGGAGGCGTACACCTCGCCCCGCACGGAGCGGCGCATCTCGGTGACTTCCTCGGGGCGCTCGTCGAGCAGCACCACCATCAGCCGGGCTTCGGGGTGGTTGCCGGCCACGGCGGCCGCGATCTGCTGGAGCAGGACGGTCTTGCCGGTCTTGGGCGGGGCGACGACAAGTCCGCGCTGGCCCTTGCCTACCGGCGCGATGAGGTCGGCGACCCGGCCGGTGAGGCCGGCCCCCGGGTGTTCGAGGCGGATCCGCTCGCGCGGGTGCAGCGGGGTGAGGTCGCCGAAGTGGCGGCGGCCGCGCAGCTCACCGGGGTCGCGGCCGTTGACGCGGGCGACCTCGGTGAGGGCCCGCTGGGTGCCGCGGACTCCGTCGACGAGGTCCCCCTTGCGCAGGCCGTGACGGCGGATGAGCGCGGGAGGCACCTGGAGGTCGGTGGGCAGCGGCGTCAGGTCGGTGGAGCGCAGATGTCCCTTCCCGTTCGCGTCGATGTCGAGGACGCCGGTCGCGGCCCGGGCGGGAAGCTCCTGCCGGGTGGGAGGGTGCTGGAGTGTGGTGGTCATGGTGGTCGGTCCTTTCGAGGACACCGGGCATGGGGCATGCGAGGGGGAGGGAAGGCCGCGAGGGGAGGGCGCACGGCGCACCTCGGCGGCGGGAACGGCACCGGCCTCGGCCACGGCGGAGCCGGGGCGTCGGACGAGGTGGTGCGGAGAGGCCGTGTACCGGCGGAAGAGGCCGGTGTATCGGCGGAACTGAGGAGGAACGAGCACCGGCGCCCGGAAAACTGGGGCGTGCACGAGTGCTGTCCGGACTGTACCACGCGGTTCGGGCCCACTGTGCCGGACCTGACCGCACGCATCGGTACCGACCGCCTCAACGCGGTGCGGTGCTGGTTTGTTCCGCCTCGCCGGAAAGCGGTCGGCGGACTGGTGAGGCGGTCCGCGCGCCGGCCGGGCGCCCGGCCGGCGCCCAGGGGGCTGCGCCCGCCGTCGCGAGCGGGCAGAATCGATCGCTCGTACGGCGTCAACCAGCCTGCAGGGAGCCCCCGTTGGACACCTCGCCCGTCACGCCGCACCGTCTGGACCCCTCGGGCGGCTGCCCGCACGCCGACAACGCCCGGCTGCTCGCCCGGGCCGCCCTGGCCCCGGTCGTCCTGCCCGGCGACGTCGAGGGGATGGCCGTGCTGGGCCACGACGCGCTCAGGGAGTTCCTCGCGCACCCCGAAGTCGCCAAGAACGCACGCCACTTCACGGCCCTGCGGGAGGGGCGCGTGACCGCCGGCTGGCCACTGCTCACCTTCGCCACCGTGCACGGCATGACCACCGCCGACGGCGAGGACCACCGGCGGCTGCGGTCGCTGGTGAGCCGGGCGTTCACGGCCCGCCGGGTCGAGGAACTACGGCCGCGCGTCGAGGAGTTGACCGCCTCCCTGCTGGAGGACCTGGAGCGGGCGGCCGAGGCGGACGGCGGCGTCGCCGACCTGCGCCGGCACTTCGCGCTGCCGCTGCCCATGGGCGTGATCTGCGAACTGCTGGGCGTGGACCCCGAGTACCGGGAGCGGCTGCGCCGGCTGTCGAGCCAGGTCGTCGCCACCGACATCGCGCCACAGGACGCCGTGGCGGCCAACCGGGACCTCGTCGCGGTCCTCGCCGGTATCGCGGCCGCCCGCGCCGAGCGGCCCGGCGAGGACCTCACCAGCGCGCTCATCGCCGCCCGCGACGAGGCCGGGGACCGGCTCAGCCAGGAGGAGCTGATCGGCACACTGGTCCTGATGATCATCGCCGGGCACGAGACCACGCTCAACCTGATCACCAACGCCGTACGGGCCCTGTGCGGGCACCGCGACCAGCTCGACCTGGTGCTGGGCGCCGGGGCGAGCTGGGCGGACGTCGTGGAGGAGACGCTGCGCTGGGACGCGCCGGTCAGCTACTTCCCGTTCCGCTACCCGGTGCGGGACCTGACGCTCGCGGGGACCGTGATCCCCCGGGGCACGCCCGTCCTCGCCGGGTACTCCGCCGCCGGGCGGGACCCCGCCGCACACGGGCCGGACGCCGACCGGTTCGACGTCACCCGGCCGGCGCGGGAGGGAGCCGTGCGCCATCTCTCCCTCGGGCACGGCGTGCACTACTGCCTGGGCGCCCCGCTGGCCCGAATGGAGGCCGGCGTCGCCCTGGAGCGGCTGTTCACCCGCTTCCCCCGCCTCGACCTCGCGGTCCCGGAGGGGGAGCTCGTCCGGGAGTCCAGTTTCGTGGGCAACAGCGTGCGGACACTTCCGGTGTGCCTCGGAGACTGAGTCCCCTGCCCGCCGGGGAGTCGCTCAGCCCAGCCGGGAGTCCCGCTGTGCCTCCTCGGCGATCTGCTCGAACCGCGCGCCCATGGCCGCCGCCAGCGCCTGCGCGCCCGACAGCGGACGGACCATGACCATCAGCTCGTGGATCAGGCCGTCCTCGCCGAGGTGGATGAAGTCGCAGCCGGTCAGCTCGCGGCCGTCGACCCGGGCGGTGAAGACCAGCGCGCTGTCGCGGCCGTCGGCGCCGTCGAGCTCGCGGACGTAGCGGAAGTCCTCGAAGACCTCCGCGACGGTCCGCAGGATCGCCGCCGTGACGGCCTTTCCGGTGTACGGCTTGAACACGACCGGACTGGTGAAGACGACGTCGGGCGCCAGCAGCGCCTCGGCGGCGTCGAGGTCCTGTGCCTCGACCGCCTCGCGGAATGCACGCATCGACCGGCTCCCGAATCTCTGGTAGTCAAAAAGTTGAGTAGGTGCGGATGAGAATAGTCACCCGCTGCTAGCGTGTCCACATGTCGTTGAAGTACGCCGTCCTCGCCGCCCTCCTGGAGGGGGAGGCGTCGGGCTACGAGCTGTCCAAGGTGTTCGACGTGTCGCTCGCCAACTTCTGGCCGGCCACACCGCAGCAGCTCTACCGCGAGCTGGAACGCCTCGCGCAGGACGGCCTGATCGAGGCACGGGTGGTCCAGCAGGAACGCCGCCCCAACAAGCGGATGTTCACGCTCACCGAGGCCGGCCGCGGCGACCTCGCCGCGTTCGCCGCCGAGCCGACCCGCCGGCCCACCGCGATCCGCGACGAACTCCTCATCAAGATCCAGGCCATGGACGGCGCGGACCCGGTGGCCACCCGCGCCCTCGTCGAGGAACGCCTGGCCTGGGCAAGCGGCAAGCTCGCGCGCTACGAACGGCTCCGCGAACGGCTCCTCGGCGGGCGCACCGAGCAGGAGTACCTGCGGGCCGCCGAGCGGGTCGGCCCCTACCTGACGCTCATGGCGGGCATCTCCTTCGAGGAGCAGAACCTGCGCTGGTGCGAGCGCGTTCTCACGGTCCTCGGGCGCCGCGTTCCTCTAGGCTGACGCGGATGTTCAGCCCCGAAGGCCCCGGCCTGCGTGAACTCGCCGCCCAGGCCCTGTCGTCCGTAGAGCGCGGATACGACCTGCTCGCCCCGAAGTTCGACCACACCCCCTTCCGCACCCCCGACGCGGTGCTCGACGCCGTGGCCTCGGCCCTGGAGCGGACCGGCCCCTACGACGACGGACTCGATCTGTGCTGCGGCACCGGCGCCGGAATCGGCGTGCTGGCGCGGCTGTGCCGCCGCGGTGTCACCGGGGTCGACTTCAGCGCCGGCATGCTCGCGGTCGCCCGCGAACGCAACCGTGTCACCGCGCCGCCGGTCTCCTGGGTGCGCGCGGACGCCCGCGCCCTCCCGTTCGGGCCCCGCTTCGACCTCGTCGTCAGCTTCGGGGCGTTCGGCCACTTCCTGCCGCACGAGCTGCCGGTGCTCTTCACGCAGGCCCGTTCCGTCCTGCGGCCGGGCGGCCGGCTCGCCTTCCCCGTCGTCGCCCCGCCCCGGCCGGGAACCCGCGCCTACTGGATGCTGCTGGCCTTCGACGCGGTGATGCGGCTGCGCAACGCCGTGTGGCGGCCGCCGTTCGTCATGTACTACCGCGCCTTCCGGTTCGGGGACCTGCGCCGGGAACTGGAGCGCGCCGGCTTCCTGGTCGAGTTCCACGCCCTGCCCGACTTCGGGCGACGGCGCGACGGCAGCCCCAGGGTGCGGCTGGTCGTGGCCCGGCGGCCGGAGTAGACCGCCCCGCGCCGCCGGAGTGGTCCGCCCCGCGCCGCTGGCCGGTCCGGTGCGGGGGGCCCTGCAGGGAGCCCGGCGCGGCGCCGGGCTCGGGACGCGGGTGGACGCCGACGTCAGCTCAGCCCGCCGAGGGCAGCGTGAACTCGTAGACCAGCGCGCCCTGTTGGGTGTCCACGACCAGGTCGGTGATCTCCAGTGGGCGCGCGTACTGGTCGTGGACCTGCCGGGTGACCCGCACCGAGGGCGCGTCGGCCAGCGGAGTGATGGAGTCGCGGTGGTGCAGGGTGAGGCCCGCCCGGCGCATCCAGTCGTAGGTCCGCCGCAGTTGGGCCGAGGCGGACCCGTCGGCGCGGTCACGGTACCGGGCCAGTTCCTCCACCTCGGCGAGGGCCACCGCGGAGAAGGATGTCACGGCGCTGCGCCGGCCCCGCCCGTCCGCGCCCGCGGACTCGTAGCGGTGCATCAGGGTCGGTCGGTGCGGCGCCAGTCCCAGCGCCTCCGCGTGCTCGGGCGGGGGCGCCTCCCAGGTGACCGTGGCCCGGTCGGCGGCGCCCGGTTCCGCGTCCCGGGCGCCCACCGGGAAGGTCAGCGAGGAGTTGTTCTCCAACGGCGGGCCCGACAGGGTGGCGTAACTGCCCCGCCGGTCGGTGGCGACCAGGCCGTCACGGCGCAGCACCTCCAGCGCCTGCCGGACGGTCTCCCGGCTCACCCCGTAGTGCTCGGCCAACTGCCTTTCGCCCGGCAGCCGTTCACCGGGCGGGACGGTCCGGTCGCGCAGCTCGCCGAGCACCTCCATGGCGATCCGCCAGTACAGCGGCTGTTCTTCGGTGGACGGGTGGTCGTGGGTGGTGCGGTCCATGCCGCGCCTCCTGTTGGTGACGTGCCGTAGCCGTGCGGGCTCATTGCGCCACCAGATCTAGCATTGGTCTAAACCAGCAGGGAAGGGCGGCCGGGCGGTTCGGCCGAAACCGGCCGCCCCGATCAGCCCTCAGAGCGCGCTGTACAGGGCCTCGATCAGCGCCGTCTTCCGTGGGTCGTCCGCGATGTGCGGCCCCATGCGGTTCATCACGTACCCCAGGGACACCCCCGCCTCCGGGTCGGACAGTCCGCAGGAACCGCCGAAGCCGTCATGTCCGAAAGCGCGCGGGTTGGGGCCGTACGAACCGCTCGGCCCACTGAGCCACAGGCCGAGCCCGATCTCCGTGTCGTGCGCGAGGCCGGCGCCCAGGACCAGGTCACGGCACGCGCCCTGCCCCTCACGCGCCCGCTCGGCCGCCTCCGGGGAAAGGACGCGGTGGCCGTCGAGGGTCCCCCCACCCGCGAAGATCCCGTAGAGCGCCGCGACGGACCGCGCGGTGCCGTGCCCGTTCGCGGCGGGGATCTCGGCGGCCCGCCACGCGGGGGAGTTGGCCTCGGCCGCACCCGCCAGGGGGTTGGTCAGCGCGGCGAGCGCCGGCGGCGTCAACTGGCTGAAGATCGCGGCCTGTTCGCTGCTCGACGCGGTCGGCGGATGCACCAGCTCGGCGGCCCGTCCGGCCTCCTTCTCCGGCAGCCCGATGGTGAAGTCGATCCCGAGCGGTCCGGTGACCTCCCGCTGCAGGAAGGCGACGGGCCTCAGCCCCGACACGCGCCGCACGACCTCGCCGACCAGGAAGCCGTACGTCAGCGCGTGATACCCCGACCGGGTCCCCGGCTCCCACCACGGCTGTGTCGCCGCGAGGCGGGACGTGGTCAGCTCCCAGTCATACAGGTCTTCCAGCGAGTGCGGTTCCCGCAGGCCGGACAGCCCTGACCGGTGGGACAGCAGATGCCGTACGAGCACCTTCTCCTTGCCGGCCGCGGCGAACTCCGGCCAGTACGCGGCCACCGGCGCGTCGAAGTCCAGCAGCCCCCGGTCGGCGAGGACGTGCGCGCACAGCGCGACCGGTCCCTTCGACGTCGACCACACGTTGACCAGCGTGTCCCGCTCCCAGGGGCGCGAGCGGGCCGCGTCGGCCCAGCCGCCCCACAGGTCCACCACCGTCTCGCCGCCGACCGTGACGGTGACCGCGGCGCCCAGTTCGCCGCGCGCGCGGAAGTTCTCCCCGAACGCGGTGCGCACCGACTCGAACCGCGGGTCGCAGTGACCGTGAACGTCTGCCTCGTGCTCGGACATGGGCCCTCCGTCGTCCGCCGGAAGACCGGGCGGCGACGCTGCCGCCCGGACCCCCTGAACATACCGACTGGTCGGACTGGACGGAAGAAGCCCGTCGGCACGAAACGGTGCGGAAGGGTGGGTCGGGACGGCACCCGACAGGACTGGACGGGGTGGCGCGGCGCGGGTGCTGCGGCGAGCCCTTCGCCGCAGCACCCGCACCGTAGTTCCTGACCGGGTCCGCGACGCTCCTCAGGCGTGCGCGCGCAGCCAGCGCACCTTGGCGGCCTCCTGGTAGGGGCCGCCGCCCTCGTGGTCGTTGAAGTCGTACACCTCGATCGCCTTGTCCTCGTGCGCCCAGGCGTTGAAGGCCGCGAAGACGGTGGACGGCGGGCAGGTCTGGTCCTCCAGGGCCGTGGAGAACAGTGCCGGAGCCCGGCCGCGGGCCGCGAAGTGCACGCCGTCGAAGTAGGAGAGGGTGCGCAGGGCGTCCTCGGCGCGGCCCCGGTGCGTCTTGAGGAAGAGGCCGATCTCCCGGTACGGATGGCGGTCGGTGAGCGTCGCCGCGCGCGGGTAGTCGCACAGGAACGGCACGTCCGGCGCGACCGCCACCAGGTCAGGGACCAAGCCGCCCACCGCCAGCGTGATGCCGCCGCCCTGGCTGGCGCCGACGGCCACCGTGCGCCCCGGATCGGCCAGCGGATGCGAACGGGCCGCCTCCACCGCCCGCACACCGTCGGTGAACACCCGGCGGTAGTAGTAGTTCTCGGGAGCGTCGATGCCCCGGGTCATGAAGCCGGGGTAGGCGGGCGCGCCGCCCACCGGGTCCCCGGTCCCGCCACCGCCGCCCCAGGCGCTGCCCTGGCCACGGGTGTCCATGACGAAGTGCGCACGGCCCGTCGACGCCCACAGCAGATGCTCGTGTGGCAGCCCGCGGCCACCGCCGTAGCCGACGAACTCGACGACCACCGGGAGCGGTGAGGACACCTCGGCGGGCAGCGTGAACCAGCCCTTCACCGGGTGACCGCCGAACCCGGCGAACGTCACGTCGTACACCTTCACCGTGCTCAGACCGGTGTCGACGAGCTCGAAACGGGGGTCCAGGTCGTGTTCGCGGGCCTCCTCCAGGGTCTTGGCCCAGAACGTGTCGAAGTCCGCGGGCTCGGCGGAGTCGCTGCGGTACTCGCGGAGCTCGTCGATCGGAAGGTCGAACAGGGCCATGTAGGACCGCCTTTGAGAAGAGTGAGTGCGGATGATCACACCGTACGTGCGAGGCCGGACCACCCGCCAGGGGCGATCGGGGCCGGGCGTCGCGCCTGTTCGGATCGGGCCGGTGGCGTGTCCGCTCGGGGCCGGCGGACACGCCGGGGCGGAGCGCGGGCGCTCGCGGTCAGGCGCGGCGGCGGGTCCACTGGGGCTCGGTCAGGGCCCAGTCACGCTCCCATTCGGCGAGCCGGCGCCGGATGGCCGTACGACGGACCAGGGACTGCCCGAGCAGGACGACGGCGACCGCGCCGCCGGTGGCGCACGCGCCCATCGTGAGGGTGTGCTGCCAGACCGCGCTCTCACCGGGCGGCGGGCTCACGCTGCGGCCACGGGAGTCGAACCACACGTCGACCACGTCGCCGTGGCGGCTGCCCGCCGGGACGAGAGCCGTCGCCGTCCGCACGCCCGGACCGGCCTCGGTCCAGCGCACCTTCACCCGGTACGACTGCTCGCGGCCGCCCACCGAGGGGAGGGTCTCGGGGGTCTTGCCGGCCACTTCCGCCCGCACCCGGTGACGTTCGGCCCGCTGGGCCGCCACGACCGCGCGCGCCTCGTCGTGCGCCCACCATCCCGCGGCCGCTCCGGCCAGGGGTGCGGCCACCAACAGGAGCAGGGCGACGACCAGCATCGTCCACGCCTCCACGGCGTCCGACCGGCGCCGCAACGGATTGCGCCGCCAGCGCCAACCGCGTATCCGGGTTCGCATGTCGACCTCCGCACCACGCACAGTCGCGAGTGCTGATACGGATCCAGTATCCGTCCGCCGCCGAACTTCACCAACCGCTCCCGTGGGGGAGTGCCGGACGACCGGTCACGGCCGCGGCACACCAATGCCCTGTCGGACACCCGCGAAACGCCGGGGGAGGTGGCATGGCCGGATATGTGTGTGGGGGGACGGGGGAGCGGGAGGGGCGGGTCGGGCGGGATCCAGCGGACCGGGGGTGGCGCGGTACGGTCGCGGCCCGCGGCCCGCGGCCCACTGCCCGCCGCCCGCCGCGCGGCGTCAGCCGTCAGCCGAAGCGTGCCACCGTCAGCCGAAGCGTTCGATGCGAATGCGGTCCACTGGCTGTCCTGCCTGCGTCAGCAGCCGTGAGGCATGTTCAGCGAAGGCGTTGGAGCCGCACACATAGGCTTCCCACCCACCGGCAGGCTGTTCGGCCAGGAGTGCCGCCACATGTGCGGCGGCCACACGTCCCACGGGCACACCCTCGGGCGCGCTCCGGGTGAACACCGGGGTCGTCTCCTCGCCCAACTCCCTTGCGTAGATGAGGTCCTGGGGACCACGCGCCGACACCAGCATGCGCAGCGGCACCCGCAGGCCGCGCGCCCGGTGGTGGCGGACCATCGACATCAGCGGTACGACGCCGGAGCCCGCGCCGACCAGCAGCGCGGGCCGGTCGCCGGGCCAGGCGAAGAAGCCGCTCAGCGGGCCGCGCACCTCGACCTCGTCACCGGGCTTGGCCACGTCGTGGAACCAGCCGGAGACCTCGCCGCCCTCGACACGGTCCAGGGTCAGCTCGATGTGGCCCGGCTCGTCCGGCGCGGACGCGATCGAGTAGTGGCGCTGGGCCACATAGCCGTCGTCCGCGGTGAGCCGCAGCATCAGGTGCTGGCCGGGCAGGTGTCCCGCCCAGTCGGGCACCGCGAACCGGAACGTGGACACGGTCGGCGTCTCACGGCGGACCTCGGTGAGTGTGGCGGTCTGCCACAGTGCGGCGGCCCGTTCGTTCACGGCGATGCGTCCGGGCACGGCGAACCGCGTCGCGGGGGTGAAGACGGGGGAGGGGGAGGCCTCAGTCACCGGAGTACCGCTGTTCCTGCCAGGGGTTGCCCCGCGCGTGGTAGCCGTTCTGCTCCCAGAAGCCCGGCTCGTCGTGGTCCAGCAGGCGCAGTCCCGCGATCCACTTGGCGCTCTTCCAGAAGTACAGGTGCGGCACCAGCAGCCGCGCCGGCCCGCCGTGCTCGGGTGCCAGCGGCTTCCCGTCGTACTCCCAGGCGATCCAGGCGCGTCCGCCGGTGACGTCGGCCAGCGGCAGGTTCGCGGTGTAGCCGGTGTGCGAGTAGGCGACGACATGGGTGGCGGACCCATGGGGCCGCACCACATCGAGGAACGCGTCCAGTGACACGCCCCCGAACCGCACCCCGAACTTCGACCAGCTCGTCACGCAGTGGATGTCACCCTCGTACGCCGAGGCCGGCAGCTCGTGCGCCTGCGCCCAGTCCCAGGTCCGGGGCGCCCGCACCAGACCGTCGACCCGGAAGCTCCAGTCGGCGGGCGTCAGGTCAGGGGTGACCTCCGCCGACAGGACGGGCCAGTCCTCGCCCGCGTCGTACTGGCCGGGTGGCAGGCCGGGGTTGTGGACGCGCGGGCGTCCGGTGAAACCTCGGGTGACGTGCATGCGGGCGGTGCCTCCAGATCGCGTACCCGCTCAACGGTACGTGCCGCGCGGCGGGCCCCGGCCCTCGGGGCGGCGGCCGATCATTGCGGCGGCATGAACTCTCCCGCGTTGCGGGAATAGCGGCCGCGCCGTCCGCCTTGCCGACAGGTGCCGCATCCGGTGGCACCTGCGACGGGTGCCCCGGCGACCGCGAAGGAGAGTGGACACACATGCCCAAGGCGTACGTCTTCACGCGCTACGGGGGCCCGGAGACCGAGGCGCTCGTCGACGTGGACCGGCCCGTCCCCGGACCGGGTCAGGTGCTGGTCGCGGTCCGGGCCGCCGGAGTCAACCCCGTCGACTGGAAGCAGCGCACCGGCTACCGCCGCCCGGGCGAGAGCGGCTCGCGCGACTTCCCCGCCGTCTTCGGCAACGAGGTCTCCGGCGTGGTGGAGGAACTCGGCGCCGACGTCCACGGCCTCGCCGTGGGCGACGAGGTGTTCGGCCGGCCGGTCGAGGGCGGCTACTCCGAGTACGCCCTGCTCTCGGTCGACCTGATCGCCCGCAAGCCGGCGGCCGTGTCCTTCGCCGACGCGGCCACACTGCCCGTCGCCGCGGCGACCGCGCGCGACGGCGTCGTCCAGCTCGGCCTGCCCCCCGGCGCGACCCTGCTGGTCACCGGCGCGGGCGGCGGAGTCGGTGCGGCGGCCGTGCAGGTCGCCCGCGCCTGGGGCCTGCGGGTCGTGGGACTCGCGAGCGCGGCCAAGAAGGACTTCGTGGAGTCGCTCGGCGCCGTGCACGTGCCCTCCGGCCCGGGCTGGACGGAGCGCGTGCGGGCGGTCGCCCCGCAGGGGGTCGACGGCGTGTACGACCTCGTGGGCGCCGATGTCCTCACCGAGGCGGCCACGCTGCCCGCCGACCCGGCCAACCTGATCACCGCGGGTGCCCCGCCCGAGGTCGTGGAGAGACTGGGCGGCGCGCGCGTGACCCGGTTCCGCACCTCCGACCGTCTGGAGGCGGTGGCGGACCTCGTCGCGAAGGGCGAACTGGACCCGCACGTCACACGGACCTTCCCGCTCGACCGCGCCGGAGAGGCGCTGCGCGCCGTGGAGGCGGGCCACTCCCTCGGCAAGACCGTGATCGAGGTCTCCCGATGACCTCGACGAACGCCGCCGCGCACGTCCTCGACAACCCCGCCCTCGCCTCCCTGACCGGCCCGCACGCCCACTTCGCCGAGCGGCGCGGCCGTGTCCTGCGCTACCCCCTCGACGTCTCGCCCTGGCTGGCGCTGCCGGACGATCCCGGGCCCGACGACTGGGCCGACCTCGCGGCCCTCACGGGCCCCGGCGGCGAGGTGCCGCTGGCCGGGTTCCGGGGACAGGTCCCGGACGGCTGGGAGATCACCTTCCGGCTCGAAGGCGTGCAGCTGGTGGACGACGGACTGACCGCCGCGCCGGACGCCGAGGCGGTCGTGCTGGGCCCCGCCGACGTGCCCGAGATGCTGGACCTCGTCGCCCTGACCCGGCCGGGCCCCTTCCTGCCCCGCACCGTCGAGCTCGGCACCTACCTGGGCATACGGCGCGCGGGCCGGCTCGTCGCCATGGCGGGGGAGCGGCTGCACCCGCCGGGCTGGACCGAGATCAGCGCCGTCTGCACCGACCCCGCCTTCCGCGGCGAGGGCCTGGCGAGCAGGCTGGTGCTGGCCGTGGCCCACGGCATCCGCGAGCGCGGCGAGACCCCGTTCCTGCACACCGGGGCCGGCAACACCAACGCCGTCCGGCTGTACGAGTCACTCGGTTTCCGTCTGCGCCGCAACACCGTCTTCCTCGCGGCGCGGGTACCGGAGAACCTGCCGGACCCGCGGGAGGCGGTGCCGGTGGCGTAGGCGGGGCGGGCGCGTTCAGCCGGTGCCGGTGCCGGACGCGGGCCAGGTGTTGTACCGCTCCAGATAGCCGGCGAACCGCCGCAGATCCTCCTCGGGCCAGTCCGCGAGCCGCTCCCTGAAGGCCGCCCGGCGGCTCTCGGTGACCTGGGCGAGGATGTGGCGACCGGCGCCGGTCAGGTGCAGCACCTGGACACGGTGGTCGTCGGGGTCCAGCCGCCGTTCGACGAGCCCGGCGCGCTCCAGGGCCGTCACCTGGCGGCTGACCGTCGACTTGTCCAGGGCGTAGTGCGCGGCCAGGTCGGTGGCCCGCCGGCCGCCGCCGCTCTCCTCCAGGTGCCCGAGCAGGGTGTACGACACCAGCGACAGCTCGGGATGCATGCGCCCCGCCGAGGCGCGGGCGCGGCGGGCGAACGCCGTCATCTCGCGCTGGATGGTCTCCACGGCCGCGTCCGCGGCGGGCCGGCCCGCACCGCCGCCCGCGTCGTGGGACGGGGACGTCTGAGGCGCTTCGCCCGCGTCCTGGGACCGGGACGTGTGAGCCGCTTCGGCGGCTTCGGATGCTCGCACGGGACCCTCCTCACATCTGGTTGCAGAATACAACCGCGGCGGAGCGGGGAACGGGGGCCACCGTCCGGTGATCACCGTGTAGGGTTGCCGTCCGGCTGCGGAGAAACCCAGCCCCGGACCGAGGAGGTGAGACCCATTACCGCTGTGTCAGCTCGGGTGCTCGTCCCTCGGATCGGCGCGGAACACCGGCAGTAGGTGACCGCGAGAGCGCCCTTCGGCTCCCGAAAGGCTCTCGGCTCCCATGCCTCCACGCTCCCCCCTGTCCCCCTCCTCGCCACCGTCGCCCTCGTCCCGTGACGTCGTCGTGGCCGCGCTGCGCGCGGCCGGCTGCGTGTTCGCGGAGGACGAGGCCCGGCTGCTTCTGGGGGCCGCCCGCACCCCGGACGAACTGGCCGCCCTCGTCGACCGCCGTGTCACCGGCGAACCACTCGAACTCGTCCTCGGGTGGGCCGAGTTCGCCGGCCGGCGGATCACCGTGTCGCCCGGCGTGTTCGTACCCCGCCGCCGCACCGAGTTCCTCGTCGAACAGGCCCTGGCCCAGGCCCCGGACGCGTCCGTCGTCGTGGACCTGTGCTGCGGTTCGGGGGCCGTCGGTGTCGCCCTGGCCGCCGCCCTCGGCGGGATCGAACTGCACGCCGCCGACGTCGACCCGGCCGCCGTGCGCTGCGCCCGGCGCAACATCGCGGGCGCCGGCGGTCACGTCCACCGCGGTGACCTCTTCGAGGCGCTCCCCGGCCACCTGCGCGGCCGCGTCGACATCCTCGCCGCCAACGTGCCGTACGTCCCCACCGCCGAGGTCGGCCTCCTGCCCGCCGAGGCACGCGAACACGAACCCCTGGTCGCGCTCGACGGCGGCACGGACGGCCTGGACGTGCTGCGCCGGGTGGCCGCGGGCGCGACCGACTGGCTCGCACCGGGGGGCTGCCTGCTGGTGGAGACGAGTGAACACCAGGCGGAGGCGGCCCTGGAGGCGTTCACGGCCGGCGGCCTGACGGCCCGCCCGGCAGTCTCCGAGGAGCTCTACGCGGTCGTCGTCATCGGCACGCGGGGCACGCGGAGGGGCCGCGTCTGAGAGGCACCGGAGAGTGACGGTCGGACCGCCCGCGCCGTCAGGTTGTCGCGCCGCTCTCCGGTGACGTGGACGGCTCGGAGGGGTTCACCGGGGGCGACGGGCTGGACGAGGGGGCGGGGGCGTGGCGGTCACGGGGGCCGTGGCCCGGGCCGGGGTGTTCGTCCCGGGGCGCGCTCCCGCCGTCGTACCTGCCGTGGTAGCCGTCCCGCCAGGTGCCCGACAGGACCCGCGCGGCGGTCCTGGTGCCGTTCTGGGCGCGGGAGCCGGCCAGGTAGTACGTCTCGCCCTTCTTGACGGCGCCGGAGCCCGAGTCGGGCGCGCCGTCACGGAACACCGAGGTGTCCGAGTCGATCGTCCAGGTCCACGAGGCCCCGTCCTCGCTCCGGACGGTGACCTGGTCGCCGTTCACCTTCTCGGCGGTGCCCCACTGCCAGACCCGCACGACCCACTTGCCGGTGTCGCGGTCCTTGACGGTCACCTCGCCGTGCACGGGATCGCCGCCGAGGCCGAACCACATGCCGCGACCCGGCCGTTCACCCGGCGCGCCGGGCGATCCCGACGGCGAGGCGGACGCGGCGGCCACCGGGGCCGCCCCGCCACCGTCGCTGCCCGAACTCGCCGCGTAGGCCACTCCACCCACGGCCAGCACGGCGACCGTGGCCGCCGCGGCCACCGTCCGCGCCCGGACGGACCGCCGCCGCCAGGCGTCCCGCAGGCGTGCGCCGGGCGGGCCGGAGGGTTCCGCGCCGCCGTGGCTGATCAGTTCCCAGCCGCCGTCCCCCTCGTCGGGGTTGGGCCGGCCGGGGTCCGCGGGGTTCTCCTGGTGCGGATCGTGTGTCACGGCTCGCTCCCATCGGCCGGGCATCCGGCATCGCGATGACACGCCTTCCTGTGATTGTCGGATGCGGCCGGTAAGGAGCAGGTAATCAAACGCTGTGAATCCGGGCGGCCCGCGGCTGCTCGGGAGCTACTCGTCCGGCGTCAGCACGCGGGCGATGAGCAGGGCCACGTCGTCGGAGTTGTCCGGCTGGTGCAGGGTGCGCAGCAGGAGGTCGCACACCTCCTCCAGCGGGCGGTCGGGACCGTCGAGGAGGTCAAGGAGCGCGTCGAGGCGTTCGTCGAGCGGGTGCTGCCGGGTCTCCACCAGGCCGTCGGTGTAGAACACGAGCCGGTCACCGGGTTCGAGGTCGACGGTCGTGGTGGAGAAGGCCACACCGCCCACGCCCAGGGGCGCCCCGGTGGGCAGTTCGAGGAGTTCGGGGTGCCCGCCGGCGCGGACGCGGACCGGCGGCAGGTGCCCGGCGTTGGCGATCCGGCACTGCCGCAGCCGGGGGTCGTGGACGGCGTACACGCAGGTGGCGATGGGCTGGTCCAGGCCGTCGGTGATCCGGTCGAGGTGTTCGAGGAGCCGGGCCGGGTCGAGGTCGAGCGAGGCCAGCGTGTTCGTCGCGGTGCGCAGCCGGCCCATGGTCGCGGCGGCGTTGATGCCGCTGCCCATCACGTCGCCCACCACGAGCGCGGTCTTCCCGCCCTCCAGGGGGATCACGTCGAACCAGTCGCCGCCGACCTCCGCGGTGCCGCCCGCGGGCTGGTAGCGGGAGGCCACTTCGAGGCCGCCGGTCACCGGCGGATGGCTGGGCAGCAGGCTGCGCTGCAGGGTGAGGGCGGTGTCGCGGGCGTTCTGGTACCAGCGGGCGTTGTCGATCTGGACCGCGGCCCGGGCCGCCAGCTCCCTGGCGAGGAGCAGGTCGTCCTCGCTGAACGGCAGCGGGTTGCGGGTGCGCTTGAGGTCGAGGGCGCCGAGGACCTCGCCCCGCGCGATCAGCGGGACCGCGAGGTAGGCGTGGACGCCGGCCTGGGCCAGCAGTCCGGCCGCCTCCGCGGAGCGCGCGATGCGGGGCAGGTCCGCCGCCTCGACCCGGTTGACCAGGACCGGGCTGCCGGTGCGCACGCACTGGGTGACGAGGCGGTCGGGGGCGTACCGGGCGACGTGCCCGGGCGGGTCCGCCGCCCGCAGCGCGTCGGGGGCGCGGTCCGCCTCCACCGCCAGGGCCCGGATCATGGCCGGTTCGGCGGGGCCGAGGCTGCTGCGCCGGCCCTCCACCACCGCCTCCAGCAGGTCCACGGCCGCGATGTCGGCGAGTTCGGGGACGGCGACGCCGGCCAGCTCCCGGGCGGTGCGTTCGAGGTCCAGCGTGGTGCCGATCCGGGTGGAGGCGTCCGCGATGACGGCCAGGCGCCGCCGCGCGGCCTCGGCCTCGACGCCCGCCCGGTACTGCTCCGTGACGTCCTCGACCGAGCCGGCCACGCCGAGCACGGTGCCGGTGGAGTCCTCCAGCCGGTACAGGGAGATCGACCAGGCGTGGTCCTCCTCCGGGTCGGCGGGGGTGCGCCCGATGCTGTGCCGGTCGATGACGGGCCGGCCGGTGGCCAGCACCTCCCGGGCGGCGGCCTCGACGTTCTCGACGTCGAAGTGCGGCAGGACGTCGCGCAGGGCCCGGCCGATGTGCTCCCCGGCCGGTGTGCCGTTGAGCCGCTCCAGCGCCGGGTTGACCGACACGTACCGCAGGTCGGTGTCCAGGACGCCCAGTCCGATCGGGGACTGGTTGATCATCCGTGAGGACAGCGCCACGTCCCGCTCCAGCCGGCGCACGGTCGACTGGTCGGCGGCGAGTCCCAGGGCGTACACGTCCCCCCGGTCGTCGAGCAGCCTCATGTTGCGGAACTCCACCAGCCGGGTGCTGCCGTCCTTGTGCCGGACCGGAAACGCCCCGGACCAGCTCGCGCCGGTGGCCATGACGTCGGCGAACAGCTTGACGACCAGGTCGACGTGCTGCTCGTTGATCATGAGCCCGGCCGCGTACTCGCCCAGCGCCTCCCGGGCGGAGTAGCCGAACAGTTCCTCCGCCTGGGGGCTCCACAGGACGATGCGTCCCTCGGTGTCGAGGACGACCGAGGCCACGCCGAGCACGTCGAGCAGTCCGGTCGGCCGCTCGGTGCCGTGCACCGGCTCGTCGCCCTCGGGCAGGGGTGTCTGCGCCGCAGTCATCGGGGGCACCGCCTCCGCCCATCGTCGGGGCACGCTGTTCCCCCGTGCCGGTCCTCGCCGTTGTCTCACGCTCGACGCCGTCGCGCGCTCAACCGTTTCTGCGACGACACCGTCGCACTCTTCCACCATCTCTCACTCTGCGGCGCCCCGTCCGGCGAAGTCGTGGCGGACGGGCGTGGTGGCGCGACCCGGCCGGGACCCGCGGGCGTCCGGTCGGGGCAGGTCGTGGCGGCCCCCCGGGCGGAAGGCGGCCCGCCGGCGTGCCGGATGTCACCTCCGGACGGGTGGTGGCGCCCACTGTCACCGGAGCGACGGCCCAGGTTTCCGTATTGGTCTGTACATGACCACGTGGGGCGGCCAGACTGTCCGCCGAAGCCGCCCCGACCCCCCACCGAGGAGCCCTTACATGCCCCTGCGCGCCCGGCGACGCCGTCGCCCGGTCCTGGCCGGACTCGTCACTCTCACCGCCGTCGCCGCCGTCCTGTCCGCCGCCCCGTCCGCCTCCGCCGCCGACACCTGGAACGAGGTGGGCTCCGACCGCGCCGACCCGCTGACCGAGAGCCAGGGGCTGGCCTCCGTCGAGGTCCCCGCAGGCAGCGCCAACCGGTACACCGGCATCGGCACGATCCCCCTCGGGCTCAGCACCCGCGGCTGGAACCATGTGGGTGACCCCGACGCCTCCTACGACGGCCACTACGTCGAGCCGTACCAGCGCGACTCCGGCACCACCAAGATGTTCCGCGTGCAGGCGCCGAACGGCGCCTGGTCGGAGTACGTCCACACGCTCAGCCCCGGGGAGGCGCTGAACAACTCCTGGGCCGCCGTCTCACCGAGCGGTCAGTGGATGCTGTCGGGGGAGTACGGCACCATGAGCCGCTTCCTGGTCTTCCCCAACCCCGGCGTCAACCCGGCCACCTCGCCCTCGGCGAACCTTCCGCAGGCGTCCACCGTCAACCTCGACCACCCCGTTCGCGACGTGCAGGGCTGCGACTTCGTCACCGCGACCCGGCTGCTGTGCTCCTCCGACGACCCGGAGGGCACGCTGTTCGGCGTCACCAAGCCGCTTCTGCAGGTCGACCTCTCGGCCGAGCCGAACGGCTCCGCCGACGTCACCGGCCACGTCACGGCGCTCCGGCAGCTCCCGCTGCGCAGTTCCTGCTCGGGCACCTTCGAGGCGGAGGGCATCGACTACGACCGCCGCACGGGCACCCTGCGCGTCATCGTGGTCTCACCGGGCTTCTGCGTCCTGACCGACAGCAAGACGTACAGGTTCACGCGCGGCTGACGGCGCAGGGACCGCGAAGGCGCCCGGCGGCGTACGGCGCGGGGCGCCGCCGGACGCCCACCGTGCGAGCCGCCGCTGACATCGGGGCGCCGCCGGACGCCCACCTCGCGAGCGCCGTGGCATCGGGGCCGCCGTACGCCCACGTCCCGGGCCGCCGGTGACCTCGGGGGCCGCCACGGGTGGTGCCCGCCCGGAGAGGGGTGCTTTTCTGGTGGTGTGACGCGGTTCGCGGGGAGCCCGCGGTGCCGTGCCACCGCCACGAGAGGAGCGAGCGCGATGGGCCGCGAGCGACTGCACGAGGAATCCGTCTCCGTCGAGATCAGCGGGTGCAGCAAGGAGGACGCCCGGATCGTGTTCGACACGCTGTGCGCGTGCTTCGAGTCGGACCGGCGTACCGACGAGGTACCGCAACAGCTGCACGAGAGCCGTCCCATGGTGTGGCTCGGCACCTTCGAGGTGACCGACGCGAACGAGTGCGCCCACCCGGCCCGGCTGTCGTCCACGGTCGAGGCCGACGCGCAGGGCGGTTACTGGGCGATCGAACAGCTCCGCACGACCCTGGACTCCCTGTTCTCCGTGCGGGATCTCTCCTCGGCCTCGGGCGACCAGGAACGGGAGCTGCACGTTCTGCTGGAAAGCCGGTGACCTGCGGCACATCACCCCGGCCCCCGTTGTGCAACTAGTTGCATAAACCGTGCGCGGTCCTCTAGAACTGAGGGACCACACCGCGCACGGAGGCCCCGATGAGCCGTTACCCGCACCTGCTGAGCCCGCTCGACCTGGGCTTCACCACGCTGCCCAACCGCGTCCTGATGGGCTCGATGCACGTGGGCCTGGAGGAGGCCGAGCACGGCTTCGCGCGCATGGCGGAGTTCTACGCCGCCCGCGCGCGCGGCGGCGTGGGCCTCATCGTCACCGGCGGCATCGCGCCCAACGACGCCGGCCGGCCGGGTGAGGGCGGGGCGAAGCTCACCACCGACGCGGAGGCCGAGGAGCACCGGGTCGTCACCGAGGCCGTGCACCGCGAGGGCGGCCGGATCGCCCTGCAGATCCTGCACTTCGGCCGGTACGCCTACCACCCGGACCTGGTCGCCCCGAGCCCCCTCCAGGCGCCGATCAGCCCCTACCCGCCCCGGGAACTCACCGACGCCGAGGTCGAGCAGACCGTCGAGGACTACGTCCGCGCCGCCCGCCTCGCCCGGCAGGCCGGCTACGACGGCGTCGAGATCATGGGCTCCGAGGGCTACCTGATCAACGAGTTCATCGCCGCGCGGACCAACCACCGCACCGACCGCTGGGGCGGCTCGTACGAGAACCGCACCCGCTTCCCCCTGGAGATCGTCCGGCGGGTGCGCGAGGCCGTCGGCGAGGACTTCGTCATCATCTACCGCCTGTCGATGCTGGACCTCGTCCCGGGCGGTTCCTCACTGGCCGAGGTCGTCACCCTCGCCAAGGCGGTCGAGGCCGCCGGAGCGACGATCATCAACACCGGTATCGGCTGGCACGAGGCCCGCATCCCCACCATCGCCACCTCCGTGCCGCGCGGCGCGTACACCTGGGTCACCAAGAAGCTCATGGGCGAGGTCTCCATCCCCCTGGTGACCACCAACCGCATCAACACCCCGGAGCTCGCCGAGGAGTTGCTCGCCGGCGGCTTCGCGGACATGGTGTCGATGGCCCGCCCGATGCTCGCCGACCCCGACTTCGTCGCCAAGGCCGCGGCCGGCCGCCCGGAGGCCATCAACACCTGCATCGGCTGCAACCAGGCCTGCCTCGACCACACCTTCAGCGGCAGGATCACCTCCTGCCTGGTCAACCCGCGCGCCTGCCACGAGACCGAACTGGTGCTCTCGCCGACCCGGCTGCGCAAGCGCGTCGCGGTCGTGGGCGCGGGCCCCGCCGGTCTGGCCTGCGCGGTGTCGACCGCCGAACGCGGCCACGACGTCACCCTGTTCGACGCCGCGGGCGAGATCGGCGGCCAGCTCAACGTGGCCCGCAAGGTCCCCGGCAAGCAGGAGTTCGACGAGACGCTGCGCTACTTCCGCCACCAGCTCGACGCGCACGGCGTGGACGTACGGCTGAACACCTGGGTGAGCGCCGAGGACCTCGCCGGCTACGACGAGGTCGTCGTCGCCACCGGCGTCACCCCGCGCACCCCCGACATCCCCGGCATCGACCACCCCAGCGTCGTCGGATACCTCGACGTCCTGCGCGACGACGCCCCCGTGGGCGAACGCGTCGCGATCCTCGGCGCGGGCGGCATCGGCTTCGACGTCGCCGAGTTCCTCACCGACGGCGGCGACAAGGCGAGCGAGGACCCGGCGGCCTACTTCCGCCTGTGGGGCGTCGACATGGACTACGCCACGCCCGGCGGGCTCGCAACCCCCGAACGGCCGGCCGCGCCGCGCGCCGTCCACCTGCTCCAGCGCAAGACCGCCAAGGTCGGCGCGGGCCTCGGCAAGACCACCGGCTGGATCCACCGCACCGAACTCAGGCACCGCGGCGTCACCATGGTCGCGGGCGTGCGCTACGACCGGATCGACGACGCCGGCCTGCACGTCACCGTCGGCGAGGACAGCACGGTCCTGGAGGTCGACACCATCGTGCTGTGCACCGGCCAGGAGCCCCGACGCGCCCTGTACGAGGAACTCCTCGCCGCCGGCCGCAGCGTGCACCTCATCGGCGGCGCCGACGTGGCCGCCGAACTGGACGCCAAGCGCGCGGTCAAGCAGGGCACCGAGCTGGCGGCGGCCCTCTGAGGGCTGTCCCGCAATTCCCGGTGGATCAGCGCACGGCGTCAGATGCGGTGCATCGCAAGGCGGAGGGTCATCCGCATACCGGGCGTATTCGGGCGATCCGACAACGCGGAGAGGGGCCGTAGCTGTCGTCGTGCGCGCGCCGGGAATTGCGGGACAGCCCTCGGGGGCGGTCCGGCCGATCACGGCGGAGACGCGGGGTGCGACCCCGCTCTCCGGCGCCGGGCCAGGCCCCGTCGCCTACCTCCACCACGACCGGCCGGACAGCTCCTGGGCGGCCCCCGCCGCTCCCTAGGATGAGCTCATGTCACTCCCGCACGCGATCCTCACCGCTCTGCTCGAAAGGCCGTCCTCGGGGCTGGAGCTGACCCGCCGGTTCGACCGGTCGATCGGCTACTTCTGGTCGGCGACGCATCAGCAGATCTATCGCGAGCTGGGAAAGCTGGAGGCCGAGGGGCACATCCGCGCGCTGCCCGCCGAGCAGCCGGCCCGTGGGCAGAAGAAGAGCTACGAGGTCATGCCGGCGGGCCGGGCCGAACTGGCCCGCTGGACCGCCGCGTCGCAGGACCCGAAGCCTCTGCGCGACGTCATGCTGCTGCGGCTGCGCGCCGCGGCCGTCGTGGGGACGGCCGGCATCGAGTCCGACCTGCGCCGCCATCTCGACCTGCACCGGCGGCAGTTGGACGAGTACCGCGAGATCGAGCGGCGCGACTTCCCACCCGGCCGGGACGGACCGCAGGAGCGCCTGCAGCACCTGGTGCTGCAGGCGGGCATCGATCTGGAGACCTTCTGGACGCGGTGGCTGGAGCGCGCGGTGGCGGAGTTCGCCGACCGCCCGGACGCGGCCGGTTCGTGAACCGGCGCGCGTTCAGAGCCGGTTCGGCTTCGAGCGGCGGCGCAGGAACCACGCGGCGGCGATGACCCCCGCGCCGACCAGTGCCCCGCCGGCCCCCAGGGTGAGCGGACCGTAGTCCCTGGTGGCGCCGCCGAGGCCGCCCATCACGCCCCGCGAGGGCGAGGGTGAGGCCGTGGCGGAGATGGTGGGGGTGGAGGCGGACGAGACGATGACGGACTGGGTGCCCGCGGTGCTGCCGTTCGAGCAGACCACGACCACGGTGTACGTCCCGGACCTCACCCCCGACCAGGCCGCGGACTGAAGGGCGCTCGCCCCCGTCAGCGCCGCCTGGCGGCCCTGGGCGAAGCTCGCCTGCCCGCTGCTCAGCAGTGCGGCGTTGCCCCAGCTGCCGTTCGTCTGCGTGCACGCGCTGGTGGTGACCGAGACCGTGGACCCGGTGGTGCTCACGGAGACGCCCGAGGCCGCCGAGGCGGGCCCGGCGAGCAGGGTGAGCGGCAGGGCGACGGCGGCTGCCGCGGTCGTCAGGCCGGTGCGGTGGAGTGGCTGAAGAGTGCGCATAGGAACTGCCCTCCGGCTGCACGGTCGGCGGTACATCCCTTGCGCCGCCAGAGGTCGGGGAGCGCCCGTGCCGCCTCCTTGGCAGCCAACGTGCCCCCGGCCGGTAGCGCATGCGGACGGCCACCGGGCAGGTGACGGATTCCTTCGTCCGGAGGAGCGCGGCCCCTGTGGGGTGGCGGAATCAGCCGCCCGCCCCCCGGCCTCCGGAGCCGATCCCGGCCTGCGGCCCGGCCGCCGCGCCGCTCGGACCGGACCGGACCGGACCGGACCGGACCGGACCGGACCGGTCCCGGTGGCAGACGGCGCGGCCGCCTCCGCGGTCACCGTCCCGTGGTCACCGTCAGTTCCGGGGAGAAGCCTCCCCAGGTGCCGTCGGGCAGCCGGGCGCGGACGCGTACCCGGTGGGTGGCCCTGTCCTCGCGTCCCACGTAGAAGCTGTACGCCGCCCGGTCGCGTGGGGCGTCCGCGCCGTACACCAGCGAGGTGGCGGGCCGTCCGTCGAGGTGGACCTGGTACTCCGTGACCGCACCGTCCGTGCGCGGCGGCACCCAGGTGAGGTCGATGTAGTAGGCCCCGGCGGCGCGGTGGGTGGCGGCGCGGAAGCGGGCAGGGGCGGTGTCCCGTCCGTCGTCGGAGCCAGGCGGGGTGGTGAGGCGGACGGGAGCGCCGGCGGGGGAGAGGTTGTCCGCCGCGTCCCGGGCCCGCACGGTGAAGGAGTAGCGAGTACCCGGCCGCAGCCCCGTGACCACGGTCGCGCTCTGTGCGCCGCCCACACTGTGGATCTTCGTGCCGCCCTGGTAGATGTCGTACGACACCACACCACGGTCGTCCGAGGACGCCGACCAGGACAGCTGGACGGCCCGGCTGCCGGCCGCGCGGCCCCGCGACCGGCCCGGAGCGGTCGGCGCCGAGTGGTCCGCCGCCGCGGCCGCGGGTGTGGTGGCCCGCACATCCCGGCTGAGCGGCCCCCGGCGCCCTTCGGTGTCCCGCGCCCGCACGCGGAAGACGTACCGTGTGGACGGCCTGAGCCTGATGACGTCCACCATGTGCTGCGAACCAGGGACTTCCCTGACCTTTGTGGTGCCGCGGTACACCTCGTAGACACGGACGCCGGCGTCCGAGGACACCGCGTCCCACATCACGTGCACGCTGGTCGCACTGCCCGCCGCCGCGGTGACGCCCGCCGGTGCCCCGGGCACTGCGCCCTCGTCCGCCCCGTCGTCCGTCCCGCCCCCACCGCAGGACGCGACCAGCGCGAGGGCCGCACCGAGGGTGAGGAACCGGTACGGAAGGTGGCGGGAAGTGACGGGGCGGCGCCCGGGGGCGGGTGCGCGGGGAACGGCAACGCGTCGCACGGCTCTGCCTCCCGGGGGCGGCACGACTGCAATGGTCCGGACCAATATGGCGCCCCGGGCACGGGCACGGCAAGAGGGCGGACGTCGCCGGGGCCGCCGCGAGGAGTACGTATGCTGGGCTCTCTCACGGCCGAACTCTCCCTGGGGCAGGGGGAGTTCCCGCCGTCGGCGCGGACCGCTGTCGTCGCTGGTCCCGCGCCGGACGCGGGCGGCCGGGGGCCCGGAGCCGACACGGACCCGGACCCCCGGCTCCTGCCCGGCCCGCGACACGTGCACCGTCCGGCCCCTCAACGCTGGCCCCGCCCCCGAAAGGGCATCAGATTGGCTGCGTGTTCGCCACCTGTCCCCAAAGGAGAGGGCTTTCATCGTGCGTGTCCAGTCGCTGACGCCGGCCGTGGCAGGCATCGCCCTGCTCGCCCCGACGACATTGCCCGCCACGCCGCCTCCCCTCCGCGTGGAGCCGGTGGTGCGGCACGAGGGTGCCGTCCTGGCCGCCGACCTGCTGGCCAAGGTGCGTGACTGCGTTCCGGTGTCCGCGGGCCGCTACCGCAGCGACGCCGGCCGGCCCGCGACGATCCCGGTCTGCGGCGCCCGGGGGGCCGTCTTCTGGAAGGCCGACATGGACATCGACTGCGACGGGCGGCCCGGACCCCGCTGCAACGGCCGCACCGACCCCCTCTTCTCCGAGGCCACCGCCTTCCAGCAGTCCGACGGCCGCCATCTCAGTGCCGAACGCCTTCCGTACATCGTCGTGCCCGCCGCCAGCGCGCTCTGGAACCACCGCGAGCACGGCGTCCACGGCGGTTCGGTGGCGGCCGTCGTCCACCGGGGCCGCGTGCGGTACGCGGTCGTCGGGGACGTCGGGCCGTACGACATCATCGGCGAGGCGTCGTACGCGACCGCCGAGGCCCTCGGGGTCCGCGCAGACCCGCGCCGCGGCGGCGCGGCCTCCGGCGTCACCTACATCGTCTTCAAGGACACCCGGGTGACGCCCATCGAGAACCACCAGGCCGCCGAGCGACTCGGCGAGCGCCTGGCGAAGGAGTTCGTGCGCACCGGCTGACCCCCCGGCCCCCGGCCGAGGCCGGGGGCCGGGCGGTCTCACACCTTCCGGTACGTGTACGCCTCAGCCGCCGCCGCCTCCACCGCGCCCAGGTCGGCCCCCGTGGCCGCCGTGACGACCGCGGCCACCGCGCCCTCGACGAACGGGGCGTCCACCAGACGGGTCGACTCCGGCAGTTCGTCGCCCTCGGCGAGCAGCGCCTTCACGGTGAGGACCGCGCTGCCCAGGTCGGTGAGGACCGCGACCCCGGCACCCCGGTCGACGGACGCGGCCGCCGCGGCGATCAACTCCGCGCTGGTGCCGAGTCCGCCGCCCTCGGTGCCGCCCGCCGGAGCCACGGGCGGCACCGTGCCGCCACCCGCCAGCCCCTTCGCCAGTTCGGCGACCGAGGCGGCCACCGCCGCGCTGTGCGACACCAGCACGATCCCGACCAGCTTGTCGTCACTCATCGCCCGCCTCCGCCGCTTCCCCGAGCGCGGCGACGAGCAGCGCCGACGAGGTGGCCCCCGGATCCTGGTGCCCGATACTGCGTTCGCCGAGATAGCTGGCCCGGCCCTTGCGGGCCTGGAGCGGAATCGTCGCCACGGCCCCCTCCTCGGCGGCGGTCCGGGCCGCGGCGAAACCCTCACCGAGCGCGTCGACCGCCGGCACCAGCGCGTCGATCATCGTCTTGTCGCCGGGCGCGGCACCGCCGAGCGCCCGGACCGCGTCCACCCCCGCCCGCAGCGCCTCGGTGAGCTGCTCCGCGCTGACCTCCTCGGCGTCCCCGAGCGCCTTGCCGGTGCGCCGCAGCAGCGTCCCGTACAGCGGACCCGAGGCGCCTCCGACCGTCGAAATGAGCTGCCGGCCGGCCAGTGTCAGCACCGCGCCCGGGGTGCGGGGCGACTCCTTCTCCAGCACGGCCACCACGGCGGTGAACCCGCGCCGGAGATTGCTGCCGTGGTCGGCGTCCCCGATGGGGGAGTCGAGGGCGGTGAGCCGCTCCGCCTCACGGTCGACGGACGCGGCGGTCGCCGTCATCCAGCGGTGGAAGAAATCGGCGTCGAGCACTGGATCTCCTTGCGTGGTAGGGGCGTTCGCCTTCCCGAGCCGTTCACAGACCCCAGCGCAGCCCCGGCGTCCGCACCGGCGCGTCCCACAGCCGCAGCGTCTCCTCGTCGACCTGGCACAGGGTGACCGAGGCACCGGCCATGTCGAGCGAGGTGACGTAGTTGCCCACGAGCGTGCGGGCGACGGGGACACCGCGTTCGGCGAGCACGCGCTGCACCTCGGCGTTGAAGCCGTACAGCTCGAGGAGCGGTGTCGCGCCCATGCCGTTGACCAGGACGAGGACGGGATTGCGCGGGGTCATGTCCTCCAGGATCGCGTTGACCGAGAAGTCGGCGATCTCGCGCGAGGTCATCATGGAGCGCCGCTCCCGCCCGGGCTCCCCGTGGATGCCGACACCCAGCTCCAGCTCGCCCGCCGGCAGGTCGAAGGTGGGACTGCCCTTGGCGGGCGTGGTGCAGGCGCTGAGCGCGACACCGAAACTGCGGGAGTTCTCGTTGACCTGCCGGCCGATCGCCTGCACCCGCTCCAGCGGCTGCCCCTCGTCGGCGGCCGCGCCCGCGATCTTCTCCACGAACAGCGTCGCGCCCGTACCGCGCCGCCCGGCCGTGTAGAGGCTGTCGGTGACCGCCACGTCGTCGTCGACCAGGACCTTGGCGACCTGGATGCCCTCGTCCTCGGCGAGCTCGGCCGCCATGTCGAAGTTGAGCACGTCACCCGTGTAGTTCTTCACGATGAACAGCACGCCGGCCCCGCTGTCCACGGCGGCCGCCGCCCGCAGCATCTGGTCGGGCACCGGCGAGGTGAACACCTCGCCCGGGCAGGCCGCCGAGAGCATTCCCTGTCCGACGAAACCGCCGTGCAGCGGCTCGTGCCCCGAGCCGCCGCCGGAGATGAGGGCGACCTTCCCGGCGACGGGGGCGTCCCGCCGTACGATCACCCGGTTCTCCACGTCGACGGTCAGCTCGGGATGAGCGGCCGCCAGGCCACGCAACGCGTCCAAGACCACGGTCTCCGGGACGTTGATGAGCATCTTCATGAGTGCCTCCTGGTTCGCCTGGCAGTTGAGCACCGCACTGTCGCCGGCCGTCCCGGGAAACCGTCGGACACGGCCGCCGGGCCGGGCGACGGTTCCGGGACCCCACACTCGGAAGTATCGGCGCTCGGGAGGCGATGGTCACGTGGACGGACGATCTCCGGCGCCCTGGGCCTCCCACCTCGGTAAACGTGGCGCCGGCCGTGCGGACGGACAGTAGCGGCACGCCACGCACAGTCGCCCCGGACGCGGGAGGGCCGCCGAGCGTGTCCGTGACGACGGACAGGCGCGACGGCCGTACGGCGCCGGCGGCACCCACACCGACCGGCTGACCCCTGCGTGGACGCCTGGTCGCCGTCCTTGAACTCGCGCCGGCCGTGCCGGCGCTCGACCTCGATCCCGACGCCGGCCCGGGGGCGCTCGTGGTCCGGACAGGGCTGCCCGGTGTGGTGCCGGGAGATGCGGTCGACGGCGGCCGGGCCCTCGTCGTCGTTCGGGTGGTCTTCGCGCTCGCCGGTCAGGCGGGGGATGCGCCGGGCTTCTCGTCGAAGCTGGCGAAGTAGGCGGCGGCCATGTCCTCGTCGGCGTGGCCCTGGGCGGCGGCGCGTTCCAGCCGCTCCGCGCCCGCGGCCGCCACGTCCAGGCGGACCCCGTGCCGCTGTCCCGCCTCCACGATGAGGCGGGCGTCCTTGGCGGCGGTGGCCACCGCGAACTGGGCCGGGGTGAGCCGGTCCTCCAGCACCAGGGCGGCCTTGGCGTGCAGGTAGCCCATGTCGAGCGGGCCGTCCGCGATCAGGGCGAAGAAGTCCTCCGGCCGCACGCCGAGAGCCTTCGAGAGGGCGAGGACCTCGCCGGTGGCGTTGGTGGCGGCGAGCACCCAGCTGTTGGCCACCAGCTTCAGCCGGGTGGCGCTGCCCGCCGCGCCGTCCTCACCGGTCCACACGGTGCGGGCCCCGACGGCGTCGAACACCGGCGTCACCCTCTCCCGGCCGGCGGTCGGGCCGGCGGCGAGCACGGTGAGCTGTCCGGCCTCGGCCGGCTGGCGGGTGCCGAGCACGGGGGCGTCGTAGAACACCAGCTCGTGCGCGCGGGCGAACCCGGCGAGTTCGGCGGTGGCGTCGAGGCCCGCGGTCGTGGACTGGACCCAGACCGTGCCGGGGCGGAGCGCGGACCCGGCCTCGCGCAGCACGTCGAGCGCGGCGGGGCCGTCGTGGAGCATCGTCAGGACGACGTCGGCGTCCCGGACCGCCTCGGCGGGGGTGTCCGCGACCTGGGCGCCGTCGGCGGTCAGGGGCTCGGCCTTGGCGCGGGTGCGGTTCCAGACGCGGACGGCGTGCCCGGCGCGGGCGAGGTTGCGGGCCATCGCGGCCCCCATGATTCCGGTACCCAGGACGCTCACGGTGAGCTTGTCGGTCATGACGTCAACTTCCTCGTGTGGCGGCGGTGCGTGGACTGCGGCGTGGCCGCGACCGACGATGCCACCACGGGGGCGCTCCGGGCGAGGCGGCAAGCCCTCGGGCCGGTCACGTGTCACGCCCCCGCCTTGATCCCGGACACGGAAACACGAACCTGCCCCACGGGTTCCCGGGGGCAGGTCGTCGGGCGTCTTCGGGGGCCGCCCGGGGGCAGGTGGTGTCCGGCCGGCCGGAACCCGAGGGCACGGCGGGCCGAGGTCGCGACCGGCTCAGGTCGCGCCCGGGCCGCCGCTGCCGAACGAGCCACCGCTCCTGTCGTCCCAGCGCGGCCGCGCCTTCGCCCCGCTGGTGCGGGAACCGCCGTTTCCGTGCAGCTCGTGCGGGCTCAGGCGCTGGTCGCTGCGGGGCACCTCGTCGGCATCCCGGTGCTCGCTCACCTCGCGGACCGGGCCGCCGTCCGGCATCCGGGGCTGCTCCTCGGGGCGCGGCGGGCGCGACTCGCGCCGCATCACGCGCACTCCCAGCCAGAAGGCGCCGATGAGCAGCGCCGCGATCACCACGCCTACCACCACGATCACGGCACCGCCGGCGCCCGTACCCGCGGCCGTCTCCATCCATGCAGTAGTCATGGCACGCGGGTACCCCCGGCGACCGGCCTGAACCTGCCCGCCCGCCGCCGCCCGCGACCCTTGCGGACACCGGGTTTGGCGGCATCGGCACCGGCTACCCGGGGTTACGTGACTACGACGACATCCCAGCAGGAGCTGTTCCGCTTCCTGGAGGACCGCTTCGCTTGCGCCCAGGCGTGCACCGAGTGCGCCAGGGCGTGCGCGTCGCGCGCCAGCCTCGTGGACCCGGACGCGACCGAGCGACAGGAACTCGTACGGCGCAAGGGCATCATGTGCGCGGAGGTCTGCGACGCGACCTGCCGTGTGCTGTCCGAGGAGAACCGCCAGGACGAGGCCGGCATCCGCGTCCAGCTGGAGTGGTGCCGCACGGTGTGCCTGGAGTGCGCCCAGGTGTTCGACGGACAGCCGGGGGCCGAGCACAGCGCGAAGGCGTGCCGCGAGTGCGCCCAGGCGTGCTCGGACTTCATGGCGACCCTGAGCTAGGGCCCAGAGCCGAGCGCCGGGCGCCGGGCGCCGGGCGCCGAGGAGAGTTCAGCGCCGAGCGCCCACGGGTGAGCGCGGACAGGTGGGCGCCCCGCCGCCATTCCCAATTTCTGGAACACGTTCTACGGTGTGCGCCGTCAGGACCGCCCTTTGCGAAGCCTGGAGGCGCCGTGCACCTCGAATACACGCCCGACCAGCTGCGGCTGCGCACCGAACTGCGCGCCTACTTCGCCGACCTGGTGCCCGACCACTCCTCCACCCGCTACTCGGCCCGGCACTTCGACCCCGCCGCCCAGAAGCGCTTCTACCGCGACACCGTCCGCCGCCTCGGCACCGACGGCTGGCTGGGCGTGGGCTGGCCGAAGGAGTACGGCGGGCGCGGCCTGACGGCCATGGAGCAGTTCATCTTCTTCGACGAGGCGTCCCAGGCGGGCGTACCGCTGCCGCTGATGGCGCTGAACACCGTCGGCCCGACGATCATGCGGTTCGGCACGGACGAGCAGAAGGCCCACTTCCTGCCGAAGATCCTCTCCGGGGAGATCGACTTCGCCATCGGCTACAGCGAGCCCGAGGCCGGCACCGACCTCGCGGCCCTGAGGACCCGCGCGGTGCGCGACGGCGACGACTACGTGGTCAACGGCCAGAAGATCTGGACGACCAACGGCGACACCGCCGACTGGGTGTGGCTGGCCGTCCGCACCGACCCCGCGGCCCCGCCGCACAAGGGCATCACCATGCTGCTGGTGCCGACCAGCGACCCCGGCTACTCCTGCACCCTGATCAACACCCTCGCCTCGCACGACACCACCGCCAGCCACTACGAGAACGTCCGCGTCCCCGTCTCCCACCGGGTCGGCGAGGAGAACCAGGGCTGGCGCCTGATCACCAACCAGCTCAACCACGAGCGCGTCACCCTGGCCGCGCACGGCACCATGGCCATCCGCGCCCTGCACGACGTCCGGCGCTGGGCGGCGGAGACGAAACTCGCCGACGGCCGCCGGGTCGTCGACCTGCCCTGGGTGCGCCGCCTGCTCGCCCGCACCCACACCAGGCTCGACGCCCTGAAGCTCCTCAACTGGCAGATGGTGACCGCCGTCCAGGACGGCACCCTCACCCCGCAGGACGCCTCCGCGGTCAAGGTGTACGGCTCCGAGGCCCGCCGGGACGCCTACGCCTGGCTCATGGAGGTCGTCGCGGCGGCCGGCGCCCTCAAGGAGGGGTCGGCGGGCGCGGTGCTCCACGGCGAACTCGAACGCGGCTACCGCTCCGCGGTGATCTTCACCTTCGGCGGCGGCAACAACGAGATCCAGCGGGAGATCATCTCGTGGATCGGGCTGGGGATGCCGCGGGTACGGCGTTAGCCTGCCGATATGACGTCCTCCACCCCGGCGGGCGACCCGGGACTCTTCGGACCGCGCTCGGTGGCCTGGCAGATGCACGGCGACCCGATGATGTGGGTGGCCGGCATCCGCGCGCTCTACCTCCAGGCGCTGCACCCGCGCGCGGTGCGCGGAGTGATGCAGAACTCGGACTTCCGGCGCGACGCCTGGGGCCGTCTGCTGGGCATCGCCCGCTTCGTCGGCACCACCACCTACGGCACCGCCGAGGCCGCCGAGCAGGCGGGCGCGCGGGTGCGGCGGATCCACCGGCTGCTGCGGGCCACCGACCCGGACACCGGGGAGGACTACGGCGTGGACGAACCCGGTCTGCTGCTGTGGGTGCACTGCGCGGAGATCGACTCCTACCTGCACGTCCTGCGCCGCTCCGGGTTCCGGCTCACCGACGCGCAGGCCGACCGCTACGTCGCCGAACACCGCGTCAGCGCCCGCCTGGTGGGCCTGGACCCCGACGCCGTACCCGCCGACCGGGCACAGCTGGCCGCCTACTTCGAGAGGGTGCGGCCCGAGCTGAGGGCCGGAGCCGACGCGCGGGCCGTGGACGCGTTCCTGCTCCGCCCGCCGGCGCACCCCCTGCTGGTTCCGGCGCGTGAGGTCCTGTGGCGGCGCGCGGCGCACCTGGCGTACGCCGCCCTGCCGCCGTACGCTCACGAGATCTACGGCAGACCGGCCCCCGAACCCGCCGTTGTCACCCGCCGGTTGCGCACCACGGGCACCCTGCTGCGCCGCGTTCCCGCGCGGGTGCGGTGGCAGCTCCCGCCCAAGCACATCCTGCGCGCCGTGGACCGACTCGGACCGGGCTCCCGGCCGCGGCCGTACCAAGCCGGTCCATAGGTCGCCATACTGGTCGGGCCAGGGGAGGGCGAGTCTTCGACGGGGGCGATCACGGCAGATGGGGGACAGCGGGCTGATCCAGGGCCGGTACCGGCTGCTCGACCTGATCGGGCGGGGCGGCATGGGCGAGGTGTGGCGCGCGCGGGACGAGTCGCTGGGCCGGCACGTCGCCGTGAAGCGCCTCAAACCGCTCGGGCCGCACCACGACCCGTCGTTCACCGGCGTGCTGCAGGAGCGCTTCCGCCGCGAGGGCCGGGTCGCCGCCGCGCTCCAGCACCGCGGGGTGACCGTCGTGCACGACTTCGGCGAGTCCGACGGCGTCCTTTACCTGGTCATGGAACTGCTGGACGGCCGCAACCTCAGCCAGCTCCTGGACGACAACGAGCACCGCCCGCTGCCGGTCGCCGACGTGGTGGAGATCGCCGGCCAGGTGTCCTCGGCGCTCGCCTACACCCACCAGCAGGGCGTCGTGCACCGCGACCTGAAGCCCGCGAACATCGTGCGGCTCACCGACGGCACGGTGAAGATCTGCGACTTCGGCATCGCCCGGCTCGGCCACGACATCGGCTTCACCTCCCGGCTGACCGGCACCGGCATCGCCATGGGCAGCCCGCACTACATGTCGCCGGAGCAGATCAGCGGGACCGAGGTGGACCAGCGCAGCGACCTGTACTCGCTGGGCTGCGTGCTGTACGAGATCGCCACCGGCGCCCCGCCGTTCGACCTCGACGACACCTGGGCGGTGCTCGTCGGCCACCGCGACACGCCTCCCGAGCCGCCGCGCGACCGCCGCGCCGAACTGCCCGCCTACCTGGAGGGGATCATCCTCGACCTGCTGGCCAAACTCCCCGAGGAACGGCCCACGGACGCCCGCGAGGTGGCCCGCAGGATAGACGCCGGCCGGACCACCCCGGCGTACGTGCCGACCGTGGTGACCCCGCAGCCGGTGTTCGCGCCGCCCGCGGCCCCGGCGTCCGGCGAGCTGCGCCACGGGCCCGGCCCTGCGGCGGGCGAGGAACGCCTTCCCTCGTGGACCCGCGGGATGACCACCGGCCACAAGGCCATCGGCGCGGGCCTGCGGACGGCGCCGCCGGACGCCGGGGCCGGCCTGACCGGCGAGTGGATCCCGCGCCCCCCGGCAGGCGGCCCGTCCGCGCCGCCGGGCCTGCCCGCTCCGTCCCCGCAGGCGGTCGCCGCGCTCGCCGGACGGCACGACGTGGCGCTCAGCCTCGGGCGGCTGGGCCGCTGGGCGGAGGCAGGCGAGGTGCACCGCGCGGTCGCCGGGGAACGCGAGCGGCTGCTCGGCCCGGACCACCCCGACACCCTCTCCAGCCGCTACGAGCTCGCCTTCACCCTCAGCCGCACCGGCCACGCGGACGACGCGCTGCGCGAGTACACCCACGTGGCCGCCGCCAGGGAGCGACTGCTCGGCACCGAGCACGCCGACACGCTGGCCGCCCGCCAGGAAATCGCCTACGTACTGGGCCAGTCGGACCGCCACTTCGAAGCCCACCAGGTGTACACCTCGGTGCTCGCCGCACGGGAGCGCGCGATGGGCCCCGACCACCCGGACACGCTGCGCTGCCGCCACAACCTCGCCTTCAACCTCAGCAGACTCGGCCGCCCGGACGACTCGTACCGCATGGCGTGCGAGGTGGCGGCCGCCCGGGCCCGGGTGCTCGGCCCCGAGCACCCCGACACCCTGGTCACCCGCTACGAGGTCGCCTACGCGCTGGGACAGCTGGGCCGCTGGGCGCAGGCCCTGGAGACCTACCGGGAGGTCGCCGAGGCCCGCGCCCGGGCCCTGGGTCCCGACCACGCCGACACCCTCGCCGCCCGCTACGAGGTGGGCATCAGCCTGGGCCGCCTCGGCCACAGCGCCCAGGCACTGATGCTGTACCGCGGCCTGATCGACGACCGCACCCGCGTCCACGGCCCCGCCCACCCCGAGACCCTGCGCGCCCGGCACGGGCTCGGCGTCAACCTCGGGCGCCTCGGCCGCTGGGAGGAGGCGCTCGCGGAGTCCCGCGACGTGTGCGCCATCCGCGAGCGTGTCCTGGGCCCGGACCATCCCGACACCCTGATCAGCCGCCGGGAGGTGGCCGTCGGCCTGGGCTGGCTGAGCCGGTGGAGCGACGCCCTGGCCGAGTACCGGCGCGTGGCCGCCGCCCGCGAACGGGTCCTCGGCCCGGAGCATCCCGACACCCTCGCTAGCCGCAACGACGAGGCCCACTGCCTGGAACAGCTCGGACGCGGCGCGGAGGCCGTCGAGCTGTACCGGAGGGTCGCGGTCCTGCGCCAGCAGCCGACGCCGGACGCTCCCTGACCCCCGCCCGCCGCGCCCCGGCCGCGGGGGCGGTCCGTGTGCCGCCCATCTCTGGCCGACCTGGATCACCCCGTGTTACCAAGAGGGATGCCTGCACTCGAGGGATCCCGGACCTACGACGTCGTCATCGTCGGCGGAGGCCACAACGGCCTGGTCGCCGCCGCCTACCTGGCCCGGGCCGGCCGGTCGGTGCTGGTCATGGAGCGGCTGGAGCAGACCGGGGGCGCCGCCGTCTCCACCCGCCCCTTCACCGGGGTCGACGCCCGTCTGTCGCGCTACTCCTACCTGGTCAGCCTGCTGCCGAAGAAGATCGTGCGGGACCTGGGCCTCGACTTCCGCGTCCGCGCCCGCACCGTCTCGTCGTACACCCCCGTGGAACGGGACGGCCGCGCCACCGGACTGCTGGTCGGCGGCGGCGAACGCCGGACCCGTGAGGCCTTCGCCCGCCTGACGGGCGGCGAGCGGGAGTACGAGGCGTGGCGGCGCTTCTACGACCTGACCGGCCATGTCGCCCGACAGGTCTTCCCCACGCTCACCGAACCGCTGCCCACCCGCGAGGAACTGCGCCGGCGCGTCGACGACGAGGAAGCCTGGCAGACCCTCTTCGAGCAGCCGATCGGCGTCGCGATCGAGAACCGCTTCGAGGACGACCTGGTTCGGGGTGTCGTCCTCACCGACGCCCTCATCGGCACCTTCGCCGACGCCCACGACCCGGCGCTGCCGCAGAACCGCTGCTTCCTCTACCACGTGATCGGCGGCGGCACCGGTGACTGGAACGTGCCCGTGGGCGGCATGGGCGCCCTGACCGGAGCACTGGCCGGGGCGGCGCGGGCGGCGGGCGCCGTCCTCGCCACCGGCCACGAGGTGGTGCGCGTCGACACCGACGGACGCACCGCCGAGGTCGTGCACCGCACCGCGGACGGGGAGGGCGTGGTCGCCGCCCGGCACGTCCTGGTCAACGCCTCCCCGCAGGAGCTGGCCGCGCTCACGGGTGACCCCGCCCCCGAGCCCGCGGAGGGCGCCCAGCTGAAGATCAACATGCTGCTGAACCGGCTGCCGCGCCTGCGGGACGGCTCCGTCGACCCGCGTGAGGCGTTCGCCGGCACCTTCCACATCGCCGAGGGCTACCGGCAACTCGCCGTCGCCCACGGCCAGGCCGCCTCCGGTGAACTGCCCACCGCCCCGCCCTCGGAGATCTACTGCCACTCCCTCACCGACCCGACGATCCTTGGCCCGGACCTCGTCGACCAGGGCTACCAGACGCTCACCCTCTTCGGCCTGCACACCCCCGCGCGGCTCTTCGACCGGGACAACGACGCCGTACGGGACGAACTGGTGAAGTCCACCCTGGCGCAACTCGACGCGCACCTCGCCGAACCGCTCGCCGACTGCCTGGCCACCGACGCGGACGGCCGCCCCTGCATCGAGGCGAAGACACCGCTGGACCTGGAGCGCGACCTGCGGCTGCCGGGCGGCAACATCTTCCACCGCGAACTCGCCTGGCCGCACACGCGCGAGGACACCGGCCGCTGGGGCGTGGAGACCCGACACCCGAACGTGCTGCTGTGCGGCGCGGGCGCGGTGCGCGGCGGCGGGGTGAGCGGGGTGCCGGGACACAACGCGGCGATGGCGGTGCTGGAGGCGCGGCCGGAAATCTGACGGAGCATCAGAAAAGGTCTTCCGTCGTCCGGAGGACTGCGGCATTCTGCGCCCATGCAGACGGAGTTGAGCAAGAGACTGGGAGTCGAGCACGCCATTTTCGGCTTCACGCCGTTCCCCGCCGTCGCCGCGGCCATCAGCCGGGCCGGCGGCTTCGGGGTGCTCGGCGCGGTCCGCTACACCGCGCCCGACGACCTCAAGCGCGACCTCGACTGGCTGGAGGCGCACGTCGGCGGCAGACCGTACGGCCTCGACGTCGTGATGCCCGCGAAGAAGGTCGAAGGCGTCAGCGAGGCCGAGGTCGAGGCGATGATCCCCGAGGGGCACCGCCGGTTCGTCGCGGACACCCTCGCCAAGTACGGCGTCCCCGGACTCGACGCGGGAGAGGCGTCCGGCTGGCGCATCACCGGATGGATGGAGCAGGTCGCCCGCAGCCAGCTCGACGTCGCCTTCGACTACCCGATCCGGTTGCTCGCCAACGCCCTCGGCTCCCCGCCCGCCGACGTCGTCGCCCGCGCCCACGACCAGGGCGTCCTGGTCGCCGCCCTCGCCGGCAGCGCACGGCACGCCCGCAAACACGCGGAGGCGGGCATCGACATCGTCGTCGCCCAGGGCTACGAGGCGGGTGGCCACACCGGCGAGATCGCCACCATGGTGCTCACCCCGGAGGTCGTCGACGCCGTCGACCCGCTGCCCGTGCTGGCCGCCGGCGGCATCGGCAGCGGACAGCAGGTGGCCGCCGCGCTCAGCCTCGGTGCCCAGGGTGTGTGGCTGGGCTCCATGTGGCTGACCACCACAGAGGCGGACCTCCACTCGGCCGCCCTGACCCGCAAACTCCTGGCCGCCGGCTCCGGCGACACCGTCCGCTCCCGGGCCCTGACCGGAAAACCCGCGCGTCAGCTGCGCACCGAGTGGACCGACGCCTGGGACGACCCCGACGGACCCGGCACCCTGCCCATGCCGCTGCAGGGCCTGCTCGTCGCCGAAGCCGTCTCCCGCATCCAGAAGCACGAGGTCGAGCCCCTGCTCGGCACGCCCGTCGGGCAGATCGTCGGCCGGATGAACGGCGAACGCAGCGTCCAGGCCGTCTTCGACGACCTCACGGCCGGCTTCGAGCGGGCCGTCGACCGCATCAACCGCATCGCCGGAAGGAGCGCACAGTCGTGAGCACACCCCCCGCCGGTGCCACCGGCACGCCCCCCGTCGGATTCTGGGCCCAGGCCGCCCAGGACCCCGACCGCACGGTCCTCGTCGCCCCCGACGGCCAGGAGTGGAGCGCAGGCCGCCTGAACACCGCCGCCAACCGGCTCGTCCACGGCCTGCGCGCCGCCGGACTCGAACGCGGCGACGCCTTCGCGGTCGTCCTGCCCAACGGAGCCGAGTTCCTCACCGCCTACCTGGCCGCCACCCAGGCCGGCTTCTACCTCGTGCCCGTCAACCACCACTTCGTGGGCCCCGAGATCGGCTGGATCGTCGCCGACTCCGGTGCCAAGGTGCTCATCACGCACGAGCGGTTCGCCGGCCCCGCCCGGCACGCCGCCGACGAGGCCGGCCTGCCCGCCACCCACCGCTACGCCGTCGGCACGGTCGAGGGCTTCCGGCCGTACGCCGAACTCCTCGACGGACAGCCCGACTCGGCGCCCCGCGACCGCACCCTCGGCTGGGTCATGAACTACACCTCGGGCACCACCGGCCGCCCCCGCGGCATCCGCCGCCCGCTGTCCGGCAGGGTGCCCGAGGAGGCGTATCTCGGCGGCTTCCTCGGCATCTTCGGGATCAAGCCGTTCGACGGCAACGTGCACCTGGTCTGCTCGCCGCTCTACCACACCGCCGTGCTCCAGTTCGCGGGCGCGTCCCTGCACATCGGCCACCGGCTGGTGCTGATGGACAAGTGGACGCCCGAGGAGATGCTCCGCCTCATCGACGCCCACGGGTGCACGCACACCCATATGGTTCCGACCCAGTTCCACCGCCTGCTCGCCCTCCCCGAGGACGTGCGCGCCCGCTACGACGTCTCCTCCATGCGGCACGCCATCCACGGCGCCGCCCCCTGCCCGGACCACGTCAAACGGGCCATGATCGACTGGTGGGGGCACTGCGTCGAGGAGTACTACGCGGCCAGCGAGGGCGGCGGCGCCTTCGCCACCGCCGAGGACTGGCTGAAGAAACCCGGAACCGTCGGCAGGGCCTGGCCGATCAGTGAACTCGCCGTCTTCGACGACGACGGCAAGCGGCTGCCACCCGGTGAACTCGGCACCGTGTACCTCAAGATGAACACCGGCGGCTTCGCCTACCACAAGGACGAGACCAAGACCCGCAAGAACCGCATCGGTGACTTCTTCACCGTCGGCGACCTCGGATACCTCGACGAGGACGGCTACCTCTTTCTCCGCGACCGCAAGATCGACATGATCATCTCGGGTGGGGTCAACATCTACCCGGCCGAGATCGAGTCCGTCCTGCTCGCCCACCCCGCCGTAGCGGACGCCGCCGTCTTCGGCATCCCGCACGACGACTGGGGCGAGGAGGTCAGGGCCGTCGTCGAACCGGCACCGGGCCACGAACCCGGCCCCGGCCTCGCCGCCTCGATCCTGGGCCACTGCGCCGAACAGCTCGCCGGCTACAAACGGCCCAGGAACGTCGACTTCATCGCCGAGATGCCCCGGGATCCCAACGGAAAGCTCTACAAGCGGCGGCTGCGCGACCCTTACTGGGAAGGCCGCACCCGGCGCGTGTAGACCGGCTCCGGGACCTTCGTGAGCGGCGTTTCGCCCGGCGGAAGGCGGAGGGCGCGCGAGGACAGTGCGCGCGCCACCCGCACCATGGGCCGACGGCCTCGTTATGCCGTCTGGCGCGCCGGGCCGGCCACCGCGCCGGCCGGCGCGCGTGCCGCTCGACGAACCCGCCGGAAGGACACGGAAGTTGGACATGGAGCCGTTCGAGACGTACCGCCCCTGGCTCCTCGGACTCGCCTACCGGCTGCTCGGCAGCATGGGGGACGCCGAGGACGTCGTCCACGAGGCGTACGCCCGATGGTGGGTCGGCGGCCGCGACGAGGTGCGCGAACCCCGGACCTTCCTCGTCACGGCAGTGTCCCGGCTCGCCCTCGACCAGCTGCGGGCGGCGCGGGCGGCCCGTGAGGCGTACGTCGGGCCCTGGCTCCCGGAACCGGTGGCCACCGTGGCACTCGGCCCGCTCACCACGGCCGGGCTGCGCCACACCGTCGCCTACGCCACCGTCCACCTGATGGAGGGTCTGTCACCCCCGGAGCGCGCCGTGTTCGTGCTCACGGAGGGATTCGAGGTGGGGTACGGGGAGACCGCCCGCATCCTCGACACGACCGTGACCAGCTGCACCCGGCTGCACCACCGGGCCGCCCGTCTGCTCGCCGCCGGGCGCGACCGCTTCGCTCTCGCCGAGGACGCGCACGCCGCCCTGCTGACCCTGTTCCTGGAGACCGCGCGCAGCGGCGACGCGGCGGGACTGGCCGGACTGCTGACCGAGGACGCCGTCGTCCACAGTGACGGCGGCGGCAAGGTGCGGGCCGCGTTGCGCCCGATCGGGGGACGGGAGCAGGTCGCCGCCCACTTCGCGGACCTGTTCACCGGTCGGCCGTTCGGTGCGCCCCGCCTCGTGGACGTCAACGGCCGCCCCTCCCTGGCCGGCACGGTCGACGGCAGCCCCCGGCTCCTCACCGTCGACGTCACCGACGGCGGCGTGGACAACCTCTACGTCGTCCTCAACCCGGACAAGCTGGCCCACATCCCGGGATGAGGCGGGGCGGGCCGGCGCGCTGCGGGTGGGGCGCGGGGCGCACACAGGGCGGGGCGCACACGTGGTGGGGCGAGCACGTGGTGGAGCGCGCACAGGGTGGGGGGCCGAGCCACGTCCTGGTGAGGCGACATGTGCTCCGGGTCCATGGGCCGTGCCCACACCGAGACGGGCCGAGGGCCCGGGTCCACACCCCGGCGCAGGCGAGGTGTGCTCCCGCCCCATGTGCGGTGCGCACACGGAGCCGGACCACACACGGCCGGCACCGGCGTCGCGGCGTCGCTCAGTCACGGCCCCTCGCACCCGCGCCCCCGCACCGGATCCCGCCCGGTGGTGCCGTACGCGCGGGCCGTCGTGCCGCGGCTTGACCTGGCCTCGCGGCGGGCCGAGGATCATGTGTCATGACGCCCGGACACGGCAGCACGGTCGACGGAGTACTGCGACGCTCCGCCCGACGTACCCCCGCGCGGGTCGCGGTCGAGTACGGCGACCGCTCATGGACCTACGAGGAACTGGACGAGGCGGTCTCCCGCGCGGCGAGCGCCCTGCTCGCCCGGGGGTCCGTCCCCGGCGACCGGGTCGCCGCCTACGGCCGCAACTCGGACGCGTACCTCATCGGCTTCCTCGCGTGCGCCCGCGCCGGACTGGTGCACGTACCGGTGAACAACCACCTCACCGGCGAGGACCTCGCGTACCTGGTCCGGCAGTCCGGCAGCACCCTGGTCCTCACCGATCCCGACCTGGCCGGCCGGCTCCCCGACGGGGTGGCGACGCTGCCTCTGCGGGACGCCGAGGACTCGCTGCTGGCGCTGCTGGCGACGGCGCCGCCGCACGAGGGCCCGGAGCCGCGCAGCGAGGACCTGGTGCAGCTGCTGTACACGTCCGGGACCACCGCCCTGCCCAAGGGCGCGATGATGACCCACCGGGGCCTGGTGCACGAGTACCTCAGCGCGATCACCGCCCTCGACCTGAGCGCGGGGGACCGGCCGGCGCACGCGCTGCCGCTGTACCACTCGGCGCAACTGCACGTGTTCCTGCTGCCCTACCTCGCCGTCGGGGCCACCAGCATCATCCTCGACGCGCCGGACGGCGACACGCTGTTCGACCTGATCGAGGCGGACCGCGTCGACAGCGTCTTCGCCCCGCCCACCGTCTGGATCGGCCTGGCCAACCGCCCCGACTTCACCACCCGCGACCTCAGCGGTCTGCGGAAGGCGTACTACGGCGCCTCGATCATGCCGGTGCCCGTCCTGGAACGTCTGCGCGAGCGGCTGCCGAAGCTGGCCTTCTACAACTGCTTCGGGCAGAGCGAGATCGGTCCCCTCGCCATGGTGCTGGCGCCCGACGAGCACAAGGGCCGGATGGACTCCTGTGGCCGGACCGTGCTCTTCGTCGACGCCCGGGTGGTGGACGAGCACGGCAAGGAGGTGCCCGACGGCACGGCCGGTGAGATCGTCTACCGCTCACCGCAGTTGTGCGAGGGATACTGGGACAAGCCGGAGGAGACCGTCGAGGCGTTCCGCGACGGCTGGTTCCACTCGGGCGACCTCGCCGTCCGTGACGCGCACGGCTACTTCACCGTCGTCGACCGGGTGAAGGACGTCATCAACTCCGGCGGGGTGCTGGTCGCTTCACGGCAGGTGGAGGACGCGCTCTACACGCACGAGGCCGTCGCGGAGGTGGCCGTGATCGGCCTGCCCGACGAACGGTGGATCGAGGCCGTCACCGCGGTCGTCGTCGCCCGCGGCGAGGTCACGGAGGAGGAACTGGTCGCGCACGCCCGGGGGAGCCTCGCCGGGTTCAAGGCGCCGAAACGGGTCGTCTTCGTGGACGAGTTGCCGCGCAACGCCAGCGGCAAGATCCTCAAGCGGGAACTCAGGGACCGGTTCGGGGGCGGGGCGTGAGGGCGCCGGGGTCGGTAGCATCCGGGTAGTGCGGCGCGAGGGGGAAGCGTGATCGAACTGTCCGACATGATCCGTGAGTTGCGGCAGCAGCTGACCGACTCGCTCACCGACGGCGCCGGTGAGGCCGTCCGGTTCGAGCTCGGTCCGGTGGAGATCGAGGCCACCGTGGCCGTCACCCGTGAGGCCGGCGCGAACGCCAAGGTCCGGCTCTGGGTGGTCGACGCGGGGGCGGACGGGAAGTACGCCCACGCGCGGACCCAGCGCATCACGGTCACCCTGACGCCGAAGCTCGTCCCGGCGTCCGGCGGCCCACCGCGGACCGCGCTGATCGGCGGCACGGAGGGCGACGGCGAGCGCTGACCCCGGGAGCTGTCCGGCCGGTCACGGCGGAGACGCGGGGCCGGACCGGCACCGTCGCCTTCCTCCACCATGACCGCCCGGACAGCTCCTACTTCTCGTCCCGGCGCAGGTCCACGATCCGGCGGATCTTGCCCACCGAGCGTTCCAGGGACTCCGGGTCGACGATCTCCACCGCGACCGAGACACCGATGCCGTCCTTGACGGCCGCCGTGATCGCCCGGGCGGCCGCGTCCCGGGTCTCCGGCGTCGCGTCGGACCGGGCCTCCGCCCGTACGGTCAGGGCGTCGAGGCGTCCCTCGCGGGTCAGCCGGAGCTGGAAGTGGGGGGCGACACCCGGCGTCCGCAGCACGATCTCCTCGATCTGCGTGGGGAAGAGGTTCACCCCGCGCAGGATCACCATGTCGTCGCTGCGGCCGGTGACCTTCTCCATCCGCCGGAACACCCGGGCCGTACCCGGCAGCAGCCGCGTCAGGTCCCGGGTGCGGTAACGGACCACGGGCATGGCCTCCTTGGTGAGCGAGGTGAAGACCAGCTCGCCCCGCTCGCCGTCCGGCAGCACCTCGCCCGTGATCGGGTCGACGACCTCCGGCAGGAAGTGGTCCTCCCAGATGTGCAGCCCGTCCTTCGTCTCCACGCACTCCTGCGCGACACCCGGGCCCATCACCTCCGACAATCCGTATATGTCGACGGCGTCGATCGCGAACCGCTCCTCGATCTCCTCACGCATCCGCTCGGTCCAGGGCTCGGCGCCGAAGACGCCCACGCGCAGGGAGGTGCCGCGCGGGTCGACGCGCTGGCGCTCGAACTCGTCGAGGAGGGTGAGCATGTAGGACGGGGTCACCATGATGACGTCCGGCTCCAGGTCCCGGATCAGCTGGACCTGACGGGCCGTCATGCCGCCGGACGCGGGGATGACCGTGCAGCCGAGCCGCTCGGCTCCGTAGTGGGCGCCCAGGCCGCCGGTGAACAGGCCGTAGCCGTATGCCACATGCACCTTGTCGCCGGGGCGTCCGCCCGCCGCGCGGAGGGAGCGGGCGACCAGGTCGGCCCACCGGGACAGGTCGCCGTCCGTGTACCCGACCACCGTGGGGCGGCCGGTGGTGCCGCTGGAGGCGTGCAGCCGGCGGATCTTCTCCTGGGGTACGGCGAACATCCCGTACGGGTAGTTGGCCCGCAGGTCGGCCTTGGTGGTGAAGGGGAACCGGGGCAGATCGTCGAGGCTTCGGCAGTCCTCGGGGCGGACACCGGCCTTGTCGAACGACTCCCGGTAGAAGGGCACGTGATCGTAGGCGTGCCGCAGGGAGGCACGCAGCCGCTCCAGCTGGAGGGCCCGCAGCGCCTCCGGGTCGAGCCGTTCCCCCGCGTCCAGCGGCTCCGTCGCATCCACCATGGGGGTGTCTCCCTCACCAAGCGTGTCAATTCGGGCGACCGATCATTCGGTCGAGCTGTTCGGATCAGTAATCCAAACAGCGCCGGCTCAGACAAGGGGTCGGCGACCCTTTTCTCGGCGCGCCGCCCGGCCGCCCCCGGTGCGTACCGGGGGCGGCCGGGCAACTCCGTTGCGCTCACCCCGCGCGGGCACGAAGATCGACGCCATGCCGACCTTCACCGCGCCCGACGGAACCGAGCTGGCCTACCACGTGCGAGGCGACGGGGAGCCGCTCGTCGTGCTGCCCGGGGGCCCCATGCGGGCCCCGCGCTACCTCGGCGACCTGGGCGGACTCGCCGCGCACCGGCGCCTGATCCTGCTCGACCTGCGGGGCACCGGCGACTCCGGAGTGCCCGAGGACCCGGCGACGTACCGCTGCGACCGGCTGGTCGGGGACGTGGAGGCGCTGCGCGTCCACCTGGGGCTGGAGCGGATGGACGTGCTGGCGCACTCGGCGGGTGGCAACCTCGCGACCCTCCACGCCGCCCGTCACCCCCACCGGGTGGCCCGGCTGGCGCTGATCACGGCCACCCCGTGGGCGCTCGGGATCCCCGTCACGGCCGAGGACCGGCTGGCGGCGGCCCGGCTGCGGCACGACGAGCCGTGGTTCGCCGAGGCCATCGGGCCGTTCCGGAAGTGGCTCGCGGGCGAAGCGGACTTCGACCCCGTGTTCGTCCCGTTCTTCTACGGCCGCTGGGACGAGACGGCCCGACAGCACGACGCGCGCGGCGACGACGAGGGCAACGACGAGGCGGCCGACCTGTACGGCTCCGAGGGCGCCTACGACCCGCCCGCGACCCGGGCGGCCCTCAAGGAACTGACCGCGCCCGTGCTGGTACTCGCCGGAGAACTCGACGGCGGCCCGCGCCCCGAGCTCGCCCGGCGGGCCGCTCAGGCGTTCCCGAACGCCGAGTTCGTCGTCCAGCCCGGCGCCGGCCACTTCCCCTGGCTGGACGATCCGGAGTGGTTCACCCGTCGCATCGCCGCGTTCTTCGCGGGGAACGCGACACCGTAGCGCACGGCGGTGCGGAGCCCCCGGCCGCACGAGGGGCCGGGGGCTGCCTCACTTCTGGTACGCCGTCATGAAGCGGTCGCGGAAGGTGTCCATGCCCCACTCCGGCGCGTCGTCGGCCGGCTTGAGACCGTCCGTCCAGCCCCAGTCGGAGATGCGGTCCAGGACCTTCGGGTCGTGCGCGACGATCGTGACGGGGACGTCGCGGCTCGTGCTGCCGGCCGTGACGGTGGGCACCGGCTGGTGGTCGCCGAGGAAGACGAGGACGGTGTTCTTGTCGCCGTACCTCTGCATCCACTGGGTCAGGCTCTGCAGGGAGTACTCGATGGCGTTGCGGTACTCGGTGCGCACGCTCGCCGGGTGCTTCCAGACCTCCGCCGGGTCCTTGCCCTCCTTCTTGATCTGCTCGAACACCGATCCGTCGCCGAGGTCGTCCCAGTCGATCGTGTGGGCGATGGGAGCCCAGGGGTTGTGGCTGGAGGCCAGGATGATCTCCGCCATGATCGGGTCGCGGTTCTTCTTGCCGTGCTCCAGGCGCTGGAACGCCTCCAGGCTGAACTGGTCGGGTACGGGCGTCCAGCTGAAGTAGGGCCCCTGGTAGCCGAGGTGCGTGGAGTCGTAGATGTGGTCGAGTCCGAAGTACTTGCCCTCGGGCCAGGCCTTGCGCACGCCCGGGACGATGCCGACGGTGCGCCAGGCGCCCGTCTTCTGGAAGTAGCTGGTGAGGGTGGCGTGGTCGCCGGTCGTCAGCGTCCGGTAGCGCTGCTGGTTCTTGATCCACAGGCCGGACAGGAACGTCGAGTGGGCGAGCCAGCTGCCGGCGCCCGTCACGGGCGACCTGAGCCAGCCGCTGCGCGCCGCGAAGCCGGCCGACCTGAGTCTGGCGTCGCCCTCCTTGAGGGTCGCGTCGATCTCCGGGGCCATCGCCGGATCGTCGATCGCCACCCGGCCGTAACTCTCGATGAAGGTGAACAGCACGTCCTTGCCGCGCAGACCGGTCAGCAACTGGTCCTTCGGGGTGGAGGCGAAGGCGTCGACGGCGAGCTGCTTCTTGAAGACGTCGGCGTCGCCGAGGCCGTCGCGGACGTACTGCACGCGGTTGGCGAGGTACTGGCTGTAGCCCTTGGTGGCGACGGTGACACCGCCGGACTGCACGCCCAGGGTGAAGCAGATGATCCAGGCCGTGCCGAGGACCAGCGTGCCGCGCACGGCCACGGAGCGGTGCCGGGCCATCACGTTCGCCAGTCGCGCCGTCGCGAGCGCGCTCAGCACGAGTACGAGGACGAGCAGGACGATCAGTCCGATGATCGCGAGCACCTCACCCGAGCGGCCGAACGAGTCCTTCGTCCAGTCCGCCGCGTCGCCCAGCAGGACCCAGTCGAAGACCAGGTCGAAGGGCCGGGCCAGAGTCTGGCGGAAGCCCATGTCGAGGCACTTCAGGACGGCGGACAGACCGAGGAACGCCCCCAGGACGACGGCCGTGATCCGCCGCGCCTTTGACGGCAGCACGAGCAGGACGGCCGCGAGGAGGATCCCCTCGACGGGGAGGCGGAGGAACGACTGGAGATCCATCCGGTCGAGCCGGTTGGGTATGACGAGCACGACGAACACCAGCACACCGGCCAGGACACTCGTGCCCGTCCGCACGGCACGGGCGGCGCGGGGGTGACGGCGGCGCCGGCCGAACCAGCCGGGACGGGGGGAAGAGGAGTCGGTGGCTGCGCCGGTGGCGGCCGCCGTCCCACCGCCGGCCTCGCCGTCCGCCTCGTCGCCGTCGCCGTCGCCGTCGCCGGCAGGGGCCGGGTGCGGGACGACGGCGTCGGCGGCACCCTTCCGGCCCTCCGCGCCGTCGGCGGCACCCTTGCCGTCCTCCGAGTCGTCGGCGGCCGTCTTCACGTTCTCCGCGCCGTCGGCCGTCTCCTCGGTCGCGGGACGTGCGGCGCCCCCGTCGTCCTCCGCCTCGACGCCCGCCGTCGGCTCGGTCGCCCCGGCCGTCGGGCCGGTCGCCTGCTCGTCGGCCGACTCCACGGCCCCCGCGCCGCCGGGCTCCGTGTCGGTCACCGCGGGAGCGGACGGGGCGTCCTCGGCGGTTGTTCTGTCCGGTGCGTCCGCGTCCGTCTCCGGCAGTTGACGAGGGGGCGTGAGGTGCGACACCCGGGGGTCCTTCCGTGCGAAGACGCTGATGGCACGGCGGACCCGGCCCACCGGACCGGGCCGCCGACCTCGCGTACGGCGCTGCCCGGCCCACCGTTCAAGCGCCCGGGTCAACCGCGCGCAAAGAGTACGCCCACGGCTCCCGACAGTCCCACCGGTGGCCCGCTGTCCCGCGTCTACCGATCCGCCGTGACCGCCACCTCGCGAGCCCACCGGTAGTCCGCCTTGCCGCTGGGCGAGCGGCGTATCGCTTCGGTGATCACCAGCTGCCGCGGGAGCTTGTAGCCCGCGAGATGGACGCGGCAGTACGACTGGAGGTCCTCCAGCGAGGGCCGTGGCGCCCCCTTCCGCAGTTGCACCACCGCCGCCACGTGGTTGCCCCACTTCACGTCCGGCACCCCGGCCACCAGAGCGTCGTACACGTCAGGATGCGACTTCAGCGCCTGCTCGACCTCCTCCGGGTAGACCTTCTCGCCGCCCGTGTTGATGCACTGCGAACCGCGTCCGAGGACCGTGACCACGCCCTCCTCGTCGACGGTGGCCATGTCGCCCAGCAGCACCCAGCGCTCACCGTCCTTCTCGTAGAAGGTCTCCGCGGTCTTCGCGGGGTCGTTGTAGTAGCCCAGCGGGACGTGGCCGCACTGCGCGACGCGGCCCACCTCGCCCACGGCGACCGGCTCGCGCGTCGCCGGGTCGACCACCTGGGTGCGGGAGTTGACCCGGACGCGGAAGCCACGCTCGGGCCCGGAGTCCTCCGTCGCCGTACCGTTGAAGCCCGACTCGGAGGAACCGAAGTTGTTCAGCAGCATCGCGTTCGGCAGGTGGGCCCGGAACTGGCGGCGCACGGTGTCGGACATGACCGCGCCGGAGGACGACACGCTGAACACCGACGAGCAGTCGGTGCCCTTCATGGGGCCGTCGAGGGCGTCGATGAGGGGCCGCAGCATCGCGTCGCCCACCAGGGAGATGCTGGTGACCTTCTCCCTCTCGATGGTCCGCAGCACCTCCTCGGCCACGAACTTGCGGTGCAGGACGACCCGTTGCCCGAAGTTGAAGCCGATGAACGCCGTCAGCGTCGACGTGCCGTGCATCAGCGGGGGAGTGGGGAAGAAGGTGATGCCCGCGCCGCCGGCCGCGACCCGCTCGGCGATCTCCTGCGGCTTCCCCACCGGTCGCCCGGTCGGCGCGCCGCCGCCGAGGCCCGAGAAGAACAGGTCCTCCTGGCGCCACATCACGCCCTTGGGCATCCCGGTGGTACCGCCGGTGTAGATGATGAACTGGTCGTCGCCCGAGCGCCGCGGGAAGCCGCGCTCCGGTGAGCCGGTGATCTCGGCGTCGGTGAAGGCGGTGGCGGGCACCTCGGCGGCCCCGGTCGGGGCGGCGCCCACCCGCACCAGGTGCCGCAGCTTCTCCGTCCGCGGCAGCGCCGCCGCGACCCGGTCGGTGAACTCCGCGTCGAAGACCAGGGCGACCAGGTCGGCGTCCCGGTAGAGGTAGACCAACTCCTCTTCGACGTAGCGGTAGTTGACGTTGACCGGCACGATCCGCGCCTTGAGGCAGCCGAGTACGGTCTGGAGGTACTCGACGCCGTTGTAGAGGTGCAGTCCGAGGTGCTCGCCGGGCCGTATCCCGCTGTCGATCAGGTGGTGAGCGACGCGATTGGCCGCCGCGTCCAGTTCGGCGTACGTCAGGCGGTGTTCCGCGCCCGTGCCGGGGTGGTCCAGGTACACCAGCGCCTCGCGATCCGGCACCACGTCGACGACCGACTCGAACAGGTCGGCAATGTTGTACTCCACCGCTCCTCCTGGCGCTCGACTGTCGGCTCGCCGGTCATCAGAGCAAAGGGCGGGGCAACTGGGAAGGGCTCGCGCCGAATAAATCTGACTGTGTGTCAGAAAACCCTTGAAGTGCTTCCCCGCCTCCTGCAACCTGTTCTCGTTCTTTCAGAGGGGAGATGGGCGATGGGTGGGACGGAACACCTCACCGTGCGGCGCGAAGGCGCCACACTGGTGCTCACGCTCAACCGGCCGGAGGCCAGGAACGCGCTCTCGTTGTCGATGCTCGTGGGCCTGTACGACGGCTGGGTCCAAGCCGACGAGGACCCCGAGATCCGCTCGGTCGTGCTGACCGGTGCGGGCGGCGCGTTCTGCGCCGGCATGGACCTCAAGGCCCTCGCGGGCAGGGGCATGGAGGGCGAGCACCACCGGGACCGCCTCAAGGCCGACCCGGACCTGCACTGGAAGGCGATGCTGCGCCACCACCGGCCGCGCAAACCGGTGATCGCCGCCGTCGAGGGGTACTGCGTCGCGGGCGGCACGGAGATCCTGCAGGGCACCGACATCCGGGTGGCCGGCGAGTCCGCGACCTTCGGGCTGTTCGAGGTGAAGCGCGGCCTGTTCCCGATCGGCGGCTCCACCGTCCGGCTGCAGCGCCAGATCCCCCGCACGCACGCCCTGGAGATGCTGCTCACCGGCCGCTCCTACACCGCCCGGGAGGCCGCCGGCATCGGACTGGTCGGCCGGGTCGTCCCGGACGGCACCGCGCTCGCCGAGGCCCTCGCGATCGCCGAACAGGTCAACGCCTGCGGCCCGCTGGCCGTCGAGGCCGTCAAGGCGTCCGTGTACGAGACCGCCGAGATGACCGAGTCGGACGGGCTGGCCGCCGAACTGAAGCGCGGCTGGCCCGTGTTCGACACCGCCGACGCCAAGGAAGGCGCCCGCGCCTTCACCGAGAAACGGCCGCCCGTCTACCGGCGTGCCTGAGCGCGGCCACCCGTCCACCAGCGTGCCCGAGCCGCGAAGGAGTCCGTCCGCGATGCCCGAAGTCCTCAAGGCGCCCCTCGTCCTCGAATTCCCCTTCACCCGTTCCCTCGGCCCCGTCCAGAGCGCCTTCCTCACCGGTCTGCGGGAGCGGGTCGTCCTCGGGGTCAGGACCCGCGACGGCAGGACGCTCGTCCCGCCCGTCGAGTACGACCCGGTCACCGCCGAGGAGATCCGCGATCTCGTCGAGGTCGCCACCACCGGCACGGTCACCACCTGGGCCTGGAACCACGAACCCCGCCGCGGTCAGCCCCTCGACACCCCGTTCGCCTGGGTCCTGGTCCGCCTCGACGGCGCCGACACCGCCCTCCTGCACGTCCTCGACGTGCCCGGCCCCGACGCCGTGCGCAGCGGGATGCGGGTGCGGGTCCGCTGGGCCGGGGAACGCACCGGCGCCATCACGGACATCGCCTGCTTCGAGCCGTACGACGGCGCCGCCGAGGACGACGTCACGGTCTCCGGCGCAGAAAGCGAGGCAGCGGCCCACAGCGGCGAGTTCGAGGACATGGTCACGGGCATCGTCGCGCCCGCCCGCCTCGACTACACCTACTCGCCCGGCCGGGCCCAGTCCGCCTACATCGACGCCCTCTCCGCGCAGCGGACGGTGGGGGAGCGCTGCCCCAACTGCCGCAAGGTGTACGTCCCGCCGAGGGGTGCCTGCCCCACATGTGGGCTGGCCACATCGGAACAGGTCGAGGTGGGTCCGCGCGGCACGGTCACCACGTACTGCATCGTCAACATCAAGGCGAAGAACCTCGACATCGAGGTCCCCTATGTCTACGCCCACATCGCCCTCGACGGCGCCGATCTCGCCCTGCACGGGCGGATCGCGGGCATCCCCTACGACCAGGTGCGCATGGGCCTGCGCGTCGAGCCGGTGTGGAAGGAGGGCGCCCGCCATCCCGACCACTACCGGCCCACGGGCGAACCCGACGCGGAGTACGACACCTACAAGGAGCTGTTGTGACGCGTGACATTGCCGTGGTCGCCTTCGCGCAGACCGACCACCGGCGCACGAGCGAGGAACTCTCCGAGGTCGAGATGCTCATGCCGGTCCTGCACGAGGTGCTCGACGCGACCGGACTGAAGACCGCCGACATCGACTTCACCTGCTCCGGCTCCAGCGACTACCTGGCCGGCCGGGCCTTCTCCTTCACCCTCGCCCTCGACGGCGTGGGCGCCTGGCCGCCGATCTCCGAGTCGCACGTCGAGATGGACGGCGCGTGGGCGCTGTACGAGGCCTGGACGAAACTGCTCACCGGGGACGCGGACACCGCCCTCGTCTACTCCTACGGCAAGTCCTCACCCGGGTCGGTGCGAGACGTCCTGACCCGGCAGCTCGACCCGTACTACGTGGCCCCCCTGTGGCCCGACGCCGTCTCCCTGGCCGCCCTCCAGGCGCGGGCGCTCATCGACGCGGGCGCCACCGACGAACCCGCGCTGGCCGCCGTCGGCGCCCGCAGCCGCACGGACGCCACCGCCAACTCCCACGCCCAACTGCGCGGTTCGGTGCCGCAGGGCGAGTACGCCGTACGACCCCTGCGCACCGGAGACTGCCCGCCGGTCGGCGACGGAGCCGCGGCAGTGATCCTCGCGGCCGGGGAACGCGCCCGGGACCTGTGCACGCGGCCCGCCTGGATCCGCGGCATCGACCACCGCATCGAGGCGCACGGCCTGGGCGTCCGCGACCTCACCGACTCCCCCTCGGCCCGCCTGGCCGCCGAACGCGCGGGCGCCTTCGAACGCCCCGTGGACACCGCGGAGTTGCACGCACCCTTCTCCTCGCAGGAGGTCGTCCTGCGCCGGGCGCTGCGGCTCGGCGACTCGGTGCGCGTCAACCCGTCCGGGGGCGCGCTCGCCGCCAACCCGGTCATGGCCGCCGGGCTGATCCGCGTCGGAGAGGCCGCCGCCGGCATCCATCGGGGCGTCTCCGACCGCGCCCTCGCCCACGCCACGTCCGGTCCCTGTCTGCAACAGAACCTGGTCGCCGTACTCGAAGGGGATCCGCGATGAGCAAGGAGCCCGTGGCCGTCGTAGGGATCGGCCAGACCAAGCACGTCGCCGCGCGCCGGGACGTGTCCATCGCGGGACTCGTCCGCGAGGCGGCCCGACGTGCCCTGGACGACGCCGAGTTGACCTGGGCCGACATCGACGCCGTCGTCATCGGCAAGGCGCCCGACTTCTTCGAGGGCGTCATGATGCCGGAGCTGTACCTCGCCGACGCGCTGGGCGCCGTCGGCAAACCGATGCTGCGGGTGCACACCGCGGGCTCCGTCGGAGGGTCCACCGCGCTGGTCGCCGCCAACCTGGTGGCGGCGCGCGTCCACGGGACCGTGCTGACCCTCGCCTTCGAAAAGCAGTCCGAGTCGAACGCCATGTGGGGCCTGTCCCTGCCGATCCCCTTCCAACAGCCGCTGCTGGCCGGCGCGGGCGGCTTCTTCGCGCCGCACGTACGCGCGTACATGCGGCGCACCGGCGCACCCGAGACGGTCGGCTCGCTGGTCGCGTACAAGGACCGGCGCAACGCGCTGAAGAACCCCTACGCCCACCTGCACGAACACGACCTCACCCTGGAGAAGGTCCAGTCCTCGCCGATGCTCTGGGACCCGATCCGCTACTCGGAGACCTGTCCCTCCTCCGACGGCGCCTGCGCGATGGTCCTCACCGACCGCGCCGGAGCCGCCCGCGCGCCCCGGCCGCCCGCCTGGATGCTCGGCGGCGCCATGCGCAGCGAACCCACCCTGTTCGCCGGCAAGGACTTCGTGTCGCCGCAGGCCGGCAAGGACTGCGCGGCCGACGTGTACCGGCAGGCCGGCGTCGCCGACCCGCGCCGGGACATCGACGCCGTGGAGATGTACGTGCCGTTCTCCTGGTACGAGCCCATGTGGCTGGAGAACCTGGGCTTCGCCGACGAGGGGGAGGGCTGGAAGCTCACCGAGGCCGGCGTCACCGAACTGGACGGCGACCTGCCCGTCAACATGTCCGGGGGAGTCCTGTCGGCCAATCCGATCGGCGCCTCCGGCATGATCCGCTTCGCGGAGGCGGCCCTCCAGGTACGCGGCCAGGCCGGAGAACACCAGGTGGAGGGGGCGCGCCGGGTGCTGGGGCACGCCTATGGCGGAGGATCGCAGTTCTTCTCCATGTGGCTCGTGGGCTCCGAGCGCCCCGACTCCTGAAAGGTCCCCCTCACGTGGCCTGTCGGCGCCACGGACCGGTCGCTAGGCTGGCCGCGGACGACGCAATCGGGAGGAGCAGGACGTGGCCGAGACCATCATCCAGCAGCAGCCGCTCATGGGCTGGGACAAGCCCGAGCTGGACCTCAGCGGCGCAGAATGGCACTCGAGCAGCCGTGGCCTGGGGGATGTCCAGATCGCCTTTGTCGAGGGATTCATCGCGATGCGCAACAGTGGCCGCCCGGAGAGCCCTTCCCTGATCTTCTCGCCCGCGGAGTGGGGCGCGTTCGTCTCGGGCGCGCGGGAAGGCGAGTTCGACCTGACGTGACCCGCCGCCGGGAGCGACCCGGCGAACCCTCCGGAAGGTCCGCGGCCGGCCGTCCTCGGACATGACCGGCGTGCGCCCCACCGGGACCGACTTGACGGGCGCCGGTCCCGGCGGACAGCACGCCGACACGGTACGTGCGCCGCCGGCACGGTCTGCGCCGGGTCCGCCCGCGCCGTACGCGCTGCCGGGTCGAGCACTGCCGCCTCGTACGCGCTGCCTCGTCGAGCCTCGCCATCCCGTACGCCCCGCCGCACCGGAGCCCCCTCCGCGCGGCCCGGCTGCCGTCCGCGCCCACGGACGCGGTCAGTAATGCGCGAACCGGGTCGCATGACCCGTCGACGGCGTACTCTGAGGTCCCTGTAGGTCACGGTGCGTGCTCGCTCCCCGTGCGGGTGTCCCGCCGGGACAGGGGGGTGCACCATGAGCCGGCGCAGCGCACGGAGCAGCAGGCTCCTCGAGCGCGAGAGCGAACTCGCCGCCGTGGACGAGGCGTTGGCGGAACTCGCCGGTCCGCGCGCGGACGGCGCCGCGCCCCGCGGCCGCCCCAGGGACGCGCTCCTCGCCTTCGCCGGTCGCGCCGGCATCGGCAAGACCACCCTGCTCACCGAGGTCCGCCGCCGCGCCACCGCGGGCGGCTGCTCCGTGATGTCCGCCCGCGGCGGCGAACAGGAGCAGCGCGTCGCCTTCCACGTCGCCCGGCAGCTCCTGCACCCCGCGCTCGCCGGCTCCGAGGAGAGCGAACTGCGCGCCTCGCTGGGGAGTTGGTACGACATCGTCGGACCCGCCCTCGGCCTGTGCGCCCCCACCGACGGCGCTCCGCCCGACCCCCAGGGACTGCGCGACGGCCTCGACTGGGTGCTCACCCACCTCGCCGTGCGGCACGCCCCCATGGTCGTCGTCCTGGACGACGCGCACTGGGCCGATCCCGAATCACTGGGCTGGCTCGCCGCGTTCGCACCCCGCGCCGAACAACTCCCGCTGCTCGTCGTCGTGGCCTACCGGCCCGACGAACTCCCCGAACACGCCGAGTCCTTGAGAGGACTGCCCGGCCGCGCCGGCGGACGACCCCTGGATCTGGAACCGCTCAGCGCGGGCGCCGTCACCCGCCTGGTCCGCGAGGCGCTCGGCGCGCACGCCGACGACGCGTTCTGCCGCGAGTGCTGGGCCGTCACCGCCGGCAACCCCTTCGAGGCGGTCGAACTGACCGCCAAGGTGCGCGACCGCGGACTCAGCCCCACCGAACCCGGGGCCCACCTGCTGCGCGACCTCGCCGCCGCCGTCAAGGGCAGTGGCCTCATCGCCCGCCTCGAACGCCTCGGCGCCTCCACCGTGCGCTTCGCCTGGGCCTGCGCCGTGCTCGGCACCGAGATCCAGCCGCCGCTCGCCGCCGCCGTCGCCGGACTCGGCCACGAGGAGGCCGCCGACGCCGCCGACGCCCTGCGCGGCGCCCGCATCCTCACCGGCGCCGAGACCCTGGAGTTCGTCCACCCGCTCATCGCCACCGCCGTCTACCGGGCGATCCCGGCCGGCGTCCGCGTCGCCCTGCACGGCCAGGCCGCCTGGTGCGTCGTCGACGGGGGCCAGGGTCCCGCCGTCGCGGCCCGGCATCTCCTGGAGACCCACCCCGAGGGCGACACCTGGGTCGTACGGCAACTGCGCGCCGCCGCCGTCGAGACGTTGCGCGCCGGCGCTCCCGACGCGGCGCGCAGCTACCTGGCGCGCGCCCTGCGCGAACCGCCGCCCTTCGAGGACCGGGCCGCCGTCCTGTACGAACTCGGCTCGGCCTCCCTGCTGACGGAACCGGCCACCACGGTCAACCACCTGCGCGCCGCCCTCGAGGAACCCGTCGCCGACCCGGACCTGCGCCACCGCATCGTCTACCGGCTCTCCCAGGTCCTCGCCCACAGCGACCGCCTCGCCGAGGCCACCGACAGCCTCGCCCGCGAGATCCGGGTGACCGACGACGCCCGGGTCCGGCTGCGCATGGTCGCCGAACAGTTCATGTGGGACGCCTTCCGCGCCGACGAACCCGACCACCCCTCGCGCTCCCGCCGCCTCACCCGGCTGGCCGACCGGCTGACCGGCCGCGACCTCACCGAGCGGTACATCATCGGGCTGCGCGCCTGGGACGCCGTCCTGCGCGGCGAACCCGCCCAGGTCGCCCTGCGGCACGCCGAACGCGCCCTGGTCGGCGGCCTCGGCTGGGCCGAGCCCGACCGCGGTTTCGAGGTACCCGTGCTGGTCGCCCTCGCCTACCTCTACTGCGACCGGCCGGGCCGCACCGAGGAACTCTTCGCCGCCGGCATCGCCGACTTCGAACGGCAGGGCTGGCGCGGCGCCCACCTCTCCTTCGCGTACACCCTGCTCGCCTACGTCCGCTTCCGCCGCGGCCGGCTCGCCGAGGCCGAGGACTTCGTGCGCGCGGGCCTGCGGCTGGCCGCACGCGTGGGACCCGGCACCCCCGCCCACTGGTACGCGGTGGGCATCCTCATCGAGGTCCTGCTCGCCCGCGGCCGGGTCGAGGAGGCCGCCCGGGTGGGCGACGACTACTTCTTCTGCGCGCCCTTCCCGGCCGCCGTCGTCTTCCCCGACGCGCAGACCGTGCACGGCGAACTCCTCCTCGCCCGCGGGCTCACCGAGGAGGCCGCCGCGGAGCTGTCCGCCGCGGGCCGCCGCCTGGGCCCGCGCGGGGTGCGCAACCCCTCCTGGTGCCCCTGGCAGCTCCACCTCGCCCGCGCCGAGAGCCACGAGGCCCCCGAACGCGCCGTCGCCACCGCGCTGGAAGCGGTCGACCGCGCCCGCCAGTTCGGCGCGCCCTCCGCCGTCGGCCAGGCCCTGCGCATCGCCGCCGAGGTCTCCCCGCCATCGGCCCGGGTACCGCTGCTGCAGGAGTCCGTCGCCCACCTCGAACGCTCCCCGGCCGCCTACGAGCTCGCCTGCGCCCTGGTCGCCCTGGGTGCCGAACTGCGCCGTACCGCCCGACCCGCGGAGGCCGCCGAGCACCTCTACCGGGGACTCGACGCGGCCGTGCAGTGCGGCGCCGACGGCCTGGCCGAGCAGGCCCGGGACGAACTCGCCGCCGCCGGCCTGCGCCCGCGCCTCCTGCACGGCACCGAGACCGACACCCTCACCGCCCGCGAACGCACCGCCGCCGCCCTCACCGCCCGCGGCCGCACCGACACCGAGATCGCCGGGGAACTGCGCACCGACGAGCACACCGTCGTACGGCTGCTGTCGGCGGTCTGCCGGAAGGTCGGCACCGACCGTACGGGCCTGGCGTGGGCGCTCGGCGAGCAACCGCGCGGGCAGGACGCCGCCGAGGGAGCCCCGCGGCGCTGATCCGGCCGTGCGCTGTCGGGCGGAGATCGCCACCGACGGGGACCGCCCGCACGTCACGGAACACGCCAGGCCACGTACCATGGCCGCATGTCGTTCCTCCGCCGCCGCAGTGCCACGCCCGCCGGGCCTGAATTCGACGTCCTGGCCATGGATCCGGGCGACTGGCCCGGCAACCTCGGCGCCGGACTGCTGCCCGCCCCCGACGGCACCTGCCAGGGCGTCTTCCTGCGCTACGACCTGTTCGGCGGCCGTGGCCCCGCGATGATCATCGGCAATCTGCCGGAGGGCTCCCCGGCCCGCGACGTCGCCGAGACCGAGGTGCCCTTCGAGGTGGCGCAGCTGCTGCTCGCCCTGGAGAACGACGAGGAGGTCACCGTCGTCGGCACCGAGGACATGCCCGTGATGCAGGGCGACAACCTGCTGATCGTGCGGCGCCTCAAGCTCTCCGAGAGCCGGATCTCCTGCGTGCAGTTCGACCGCAGCGACAACGTCCTGGTGACCATCGCCGCCTGGGACCGCCCCATCACCGACGACCTGTACGCCCTGCTGAAACCGCTCCCCGCGGAGCTGTTCCAGCAGGGCTGAGGCGGTCAGCCTGCCGACGGCGCCACGCGCACGTCCGCCGCGCGGACGAACGCCACCCGGTGACCGAACTGGATCTCGTAGTACAGGTCCTGGCCGGTCACGACCCGGTGCGAGTCGGTGCTGAAGGTGACCGCGTAGTAGTACTCGCCCGGCACCTTGTCACCGACCACGTACTCCTGCCCCGCCGGCAGCCTGTACGGCAGCGGGGACACCGCCTGCGCGGGCACTTCCGCCGGATAGGCGGACGCCTCCGGATAGGCCCGTCCGTACACCGGGACATCTGCCGCACCGTCCTTCGGCGTGACGACCAGGCCGGTCGCGTTCACCGCGGCGGGCGCGGCCGCCGGGTTGCGGAACCAGGCCTTCTGCCCGAGGTACCAGATCGCCGTCCAGTCGCCGTCCTGTCCGGCCACCGCGTACTGCTGGCCGGTGGAGACCCGCGACGACAGGTCGTTCACCCCGGTCGTGGGAGTCGTGCCCAGACCGATGTCCTTGATCAGCGGGTAGGTCTCGCCGGGTCCGGAGTACAGTCGCACCTCGCTCGACCCGTGCGCCGCGCACGGCTGGCCCGAGGTGACGCAACCCGTGTACTCCGGCTGGTTGCCGGCGTAGTCCGGGCGGATGGTGACCAGGCCGCCCTTCTTGCCGCCGGTCGCCTTCAGCGGCCGGTCCAGCAGCTCGAAGTAGTGGCGCCAGTCCCAGTACGGGCCCGGGTCGGTGTGCATGCCCGGAACCGTCGAGGTGGTCGGGCCCGGCACGGTGTCGTGGCCGAGGATGTGCTGCCGGTCCAGCGGGATGCCGTACCGCTTGGCGAGGTACTTCACCAGTCGCGCCGACGACCGGTACATCGCCTCCGTGTACCAGGCGTCCGGGTTCGCCAGGAAACCCTCGTGCTCCAGGCCGATCGACTTGGCGTTGACGTACCAGTTGCCCGCGTGCCAGGCGACGTCCTTCGCCTTCACGTGCTGGGCGATGTGACCGTCCGTGGAGCGCAGCGTGTAGTTCCACGACACATAGGTGGGGTCCTGGACCAGGTTGAGGACGCCGTCCCAGGCGCCCTCCGTGTCGTGGACGACGATGTACCTGATGCTCTGGGACGCCGGACGGTCACCCAGGTCGTGGTTGCCGTAGTCGTTGTCGCCGAACTCCTCGTACGGCGCCGGGATCCACTCGCAGGACACCGACGAGGGGCACTCGGTGCCCGCCTTCCTCGGGGTCCGCAGCCCTGTCCGCCTCAGCTGCGAGGTGTCGGGCGCCAGGTCCGGCTGCGCGGCCAGGGCGACCCGCTGGCCCGCGTCCGTGGTGCGTGCCTCACCGGAGCGCAGCACGGCGTACACGTCGTCGGCGTAGGCCGCCGCCGTCGCACTGTCGTCGGCGCCCGAGAACCGGGCAACCGCGCCGTACCACTCCGCCGGATCCTTGCTGGGCGGTTCGCCCAGGTCCTTCTGGGCGGCCGCCAGCAGCGCGGCACCGCCGGCCAGGTTGGCGGCGGGGTCGGTCCGCAGGCGCTCGGGGCTCAGGCCGGTCAGCTCGGCCGCCTTCGGCAAGGTCTTCAGGCGGGCGGGCAGTTCGGAGTCCGCCGGGATCCTCGCGACCGGGTGCAGGGGCGCGCGGGCACTGTCGCCACGGGCGTCCTCCGTGCCCTCGCTGTGGTGCGGGGCCCGGGCGAGCGCGGTGCGGGCGTCGGTCAGGTGCATCGGCCCGTAGCCGCCGGTGACGCTCGGCGCGCCGCCATGGGTGTCCCAGCGGGACTGGAGATAGGAGACCGCGAGCAGGACGCTCCGCGGGACGTGGTACTCGGCGGCCGCGGCCGCGAACGCCGGCTGGAGCGCGCCGGCGGAGGTCCCGGCGGCCAGGGTACCGGCGTCCGAGGGGGCGGCGCCGAGCAGCGGCAGCAGGAGGGCCGCCGTCGCGAGCGCGCCGGCGGCGGTGCGGGCGCGTCTGTGACCGGGGGTGCGCCGGGGGTGGGGGGCGGATCCTCGCAATGCGGCCTCCTGGGACAGTGGGGCGGGGCGTGCGGTGCCGGGCACGGGTCAGTGCTACCGGCTTGCCGACGATCCGTCAATCATGCCCAGAGGCAGACGATTTCCCATGTCAAGACGGCCACGGAGGAGTTTCGTGGCGGCGGCTTCCGGGCCTGCGGGGCGTCAGTGGCGTACACCAGTGGCTGTCCGGTGAGGTGGCGCGGCCCGGCACGCGCGAAGGCCCGCGGTGCGCCGTTCTCACGGGCGCACCACGGGCCTCGGTCCCCTTCAGCGAGTGCCGACCGCCGCGCGGACGGCCCGGCGGGCCAGCTGGCAGTCGTCGTGCAGCCGCCGCAGCAGCAGCCGCTGCTCCTCGCCGGACGGCGCGGCACCCGGGTGGGCCGGTCCCGGTGCGGCCGGGGTCATGTCGTGCAGGGAGCGCTGCACGGCCGTCTCGTAGGTGCGGATCTCGCGCGTCAGGACCAGCATCAGGTTCACCAGGAACGCGTCGCGCGAGGCGGGACCCGCCGTCTGGGCGATCTGGCTGATCTGGCGGCGGGCCACCGGGGCGTCCCCGAGGACCGCCCACAGCGTCGCCAGGTCGTAGCCCGGCAGGTACCAGCCCGCGTGCTCCCAGTCCACCAGCACTGGACCGGCCGGTGAGAGCAGGATGTTCGAGAGCAGGGCGTCGCCGTGGCAGAACTGGCCCATGCCCTGCCGGCCCGCCGAGTGCGCGATGCCGTGCAGGAGTTTCTGCAGGTCACCCATGTCCCGGTCGGTGAGCAGACCCAGTTCGTGGTAGCGGGAGATACGAGCCGCGTAGTCCAGGGGGGCGTCGAAGGTGCCGGCCGGCGGCCGCCAGGCGTTCAGCCGGCAGATCGAGCCGAGCGCCGCTCTGATGTCCGCGCGCGGCGGCGACTCGGCCGGGTGCCGCTGCAGTGCCGCCACCCGCCCCGGCATCCGCTCGATGACGAGGGTGCAGTTCTCCGGGTCCGCCGCGATCAGCCGGGGGGCCCGCACGGGCGGGCGGTGCCGGACGAACGAGCGGTATGCAGCTATCTCGTGCCGGATCCGCTCCGCCCAGGCGGGGGAGTGGTCGAGTAAACACTTCGCGACAGCCGTGCTGCGTCCCGTCGTTCCTACCAGAAGCACCGAGCGTCCGCTGCGGCGCAGCACCTGTACCGGAGCGAACTCCGGGCAGATCCGGTGCACCGACGCGATGGCCGTGCGCAGCTGGGCGCCCTGTGGGCCGGACAAGTCGAGTCTCCCGCTCAGTGGTTGAGCGTTGACTCCCGGCGCGCGCCGCGTCCGGCCGGCACCGCCGAGCACGGGGGCGGCCGGACGTGCGGGGTCGAGATAGGGGCCGCCGCCACCCGGGCGGGGGTGCAGCGGCCGGGGCGGGGCGGACACGGAGGACGATGCTGTGTACATGGTCGGTACAGATCCCTTCGTGTGCCTGCGACGTCATGCGCCGCCCGGCCCGGTCGCCCGGGTGCACCCTGGGGAGTGTCCCTCGGCGACCGGGTCGGGGTGGCGCTTTCCTACCTGACACCCGTCGCCCAGTGGCACACCATCTGGCGCACCCTGGCGAACCCTGGCGAATAGTCGCCCGGCAACTTGCACGGGGCTACTGTCAACTCAGCCGAGATCCTGGGGGCTTGACGTGAGTGGACAACCCAACACCCGTCTTTCGGACCTGTTCGGCCTGGCCGGCTGGTCCAAGGGCGAACTCGCGAGGATGGTCAACAAGCAGGCGGCGGCCATGGGCCACCCCCAGCTGGCGACCGACACCTCACGGGTGCGGCGCTGGATCGACACGGGAGAGATCCCGCGCGATCCGGTCCCGCGGGTGCTGGCGGCTCTGTTCACCGAGCGTCTCGGCCGTGTCGTGACCATCGAGGACCTCGGTCTGGTCCGGCACGGGCGTACGGGGAAACGGCAAGACGCCGGGAGTGTGGAACATCCCGACGGTGTGCCGTGGGCGCCCGAACGGACTGCCGCGGTCCTCACCGAATTCACGGGAATGGACCTCATGCTCAACCGACGCGGCTTGGTGGGCGCGGGCGTCGCGCTCACCGCAGGATCCGCACTCAGCAGCGCCATGTACGACTGGTTGCACACCGACCCCACCCTCCGGTCCGACGCTCCCTCCTTCGACGATCCCCTGCACGCCGACCCCGCCGGGTACGACCGTTACGACGCCGCCCCCATCGGGTCGCAGGAGATCGAGGAACTGGAGCGCTCGGTCGAGGTGTTCCGTGCCTGGGACGCGGCCCGCGGCGGCGGGTTGCAGCGCAAGGCCGTGGTGGGCCAGCTCAACGAGGTGGGCGGCATGCTCGCCTACCGTCACCCCGACCATCTCCAGCGGCGCCTGTGGGGCGTCGCCGCCAACCTGGCCGTCCTCGCGGGCTGGATGTCGCACGACGTCGGCCTGGAGCCCACGGCCCAGAAGTACTTCGTCATCGCCGCCCACGCGGCCCGTGAGGGCGGCGACCGGCCCCGCGCGGGGGAGGCCCTGTCCCGGGCGGCCCGCCAGATGGTGCACCTGGGCCGGCCCGACGACGCGCTGGACCTGATGAAACTCGCCCGCTCCGGCTCCGGTGAGGCGGTGCTGCCGCGCACCAGGGCGATGCTCTACACCATCGAGGCCTGGGCGCAGGCGTCCATGGGCAAGGGCCAGGCGATGCGCCGCACCCTCGGGCAGGCGGAGGACCTCTTCGTCTCCGACCGGGGGGATGTGCCGCCGCCGAGCTGGATGCAGACCTTCAAGGAAGAGGATCTGTACGGCATGCAGGCCCTGGCCTACCGCACGCTGGCGGAGCACGAGCCGGGTGCCGCCGTGCACGCCCAGCACTACGCGGAGAAGGCGCTGGCCCTGCGGGTCGACGGGCGGCAGCGGTCGAAGATCTTCGACTTCCTGTCCATGGCCTCCGCCTGCTTCATCGCCGACGATCCCGAACAGGCGGACCGGTACGCCCGGTTGGCGCTGATGTCGATGGGCTCGAACTCCTCGCACCGGACCTGGGACCGGCTGCGCCAGATGTACCGGCTCACCGCCGAGTACTCCGGCTACCCCAAGATCCACGAACTGCGCGAGGAGATCAGGGTGGCCCTGCCCAAGCCGAAAGGGGGCCGCAGCGCACGGGCCTGACCGGCCGGTGCGTCCGTGTTCTCGACGGCCCCGCACGGCGGCCGGGCCGGTGGGCGTGTGTGTCCTCTACGCGGTGACCCTGGCGACGAGTACACAGGCGTCGTCCTCGCGGTCGCTCTCGCCGAACTCCTCGACGACCAGGCGTACACAGTCCTGCGCCGTGCGGGCCCCGCCGAACCGGGGGGCCAGGCCGAGGAGGCGGTGCACGGCGTCGGTGCCTCCCCTGTTCCCGGCTTCGCTCGGGCGGGGGGACCCCGTTCGTCCGGACACCAGTCCGTGGGTGTGCAGCAGGAGGGTGTCGCCCACTTCGAGGGTCTCCTCGGCCTGCTCGTACACGGCGCCCGAGGTCGCGCCGAGCAGCACGCCGGCCGGCGCCGCCAGCCTGCGCCCCGTCCCGTCGCGGAAGAGCAGCGGGGCGGGGTGTCCGGCCTGCGCCCACACCAGGGTGCGGGTGTCGGGCCGGTAGCGGCCGCACACCGCGCTGCCGAGGGCCGGCTGCACGGTGGCGTCGAGTAACTGGTTGAGCAGGGACATCAGTTGACCGGGCTGGGTGCCCGCCATCGCCATACCGCGTACGGCGCCCAGCAGGGTCGCCATGCCGGAGGTCACGGAGACACCGTGGCCGGTGAGGTCGCCGACGCTGAGGAGGGTCTGGCCGTCGGACAGTTCGAGTGCGTCGTACCAGTCCCCGCCGATCAGCGCGCCGGCCGAGGACGGGAGGTAGTGCGCGGCGAGGTCGAGGGTCTCGGGGCCCTGGTGCGGAAGACGCAGGGAGCCGCGCCACGGAGGCAGTACGGCTTCCTGGAGTTCGACCGCGATCCGGCGTTCCGTCTGCGCGCGGTGCCGGTGGTGCCGGAGGGACTCGTGGGTCTCGCTCACCGCCTGCTGGCTGCGCCGCAGTTCGCTGACGTCGCGCAGGACGGCCCACATCGAGGCCGTTCCGCCGTCGGCGCCGAGCACGGGCTCGCCCATCATGTGCACGGTGCGTACCGCGCCGTCCGGGCGCACGACGCGGAACTCGCCGTCGATGGGCCGGGCGTCGATGAGGCAGTCGGTCACCATCGCGGTGAGTTTCGGCCGGTCCTCGTCCAGCACCACGGACGGCAGTTCGTCGAGGGTGAGCGGGGGTGCGGCGGGGTCGCGGCCCAGGATCTGGTAGAGCTCGCCGGACCAGCCTGCCTCGTCCGTCAGCAGGTTCCACTCCGCGCTGCCGACCCGGCTGAGCAGCGAGCCGTGCGTCGGCGCCGGTGGCGCGGTGATGCCGTCCGGCTCGGTAGGGGGTACCGGGGGACCGGCCGGCGGGCCGTCCCGGAGCTGCCCCAAGTGCGCGTCCAGGTCGTTGAGTTGATGCAGTGCCAGGTCGCACAGCGCGCGCTGCCAGCGCTCGTGCGGGTCCGCACCGTCGCTCTGGGCCTCCCGTCGTACGGCGTCCACGTCGCCCTTGAGCCGTCGCGCCTGCGATATGAGGGCGTCGAGGGAGCCGCGGCCGGGCGGCTGGGCGGCGGGGCGGTCCGCGGAGAGGTGGGACGGCATACGCACTCCGATGAGGGGACGGAACGGCCTGGGCTGACGGAGGGGCCGTTACGACTGTTGCACAGCCCGCGACGGCTCGTAAGGGATTCGGCAACACACGGCTCGGTGGTGCTTCTGGCATATGCCAGCGTCTTCACGGAGCGATTCGGACCATGTACCTGGCGTAGTCGTCGGGAGGGTCAAGTCGTAGGCGTTGTAAGTGACTTGAGGGGGGTGCGGGGTGGTCGCCCCGGCGTTCATCCGCGTGTTCGACGGCTCTGTGTTCTAGCGAGCATGGCATGCCCGGCGCCGACCGTGCCAGGGGGCCGCGTCCGGGGTGTGCCAGGGCCGATGGACGCCTGCGGGGAACGTGGTGAGGGGGCCCCGTGCGTCACCGGAGGCGGGTCGGCTCGGTTGATGAAGGTATGAACTCAGGACAGTGACACAGATCACATCAATTCACCGCTGGTTCGGCGTAATGCGAGGGGCCCCTTCGGGCTCGTAAAGGCACACGGCGCAACCGGCCCACCTCTCACCCGTAGCGGAGACCGACCATGGACATCACCCTGACGCAGCCCGCCCGTGCCCGACTGATCACCGCGGAGGACCACGAGCTGCCCACCCCCGCCACCCTCCGCTACGAGTCCGGCGACCCGCTGGCCGTGCACATCGACTTCCCGCCCGACATCTCGCTGGACGGCGAGGGAGTCACCTGGACCTTCGCCCGCGCCCTGCTCGGCGAGGGGCTGGAGGGGCCTGCCGGCCGCGGGGACGTGCACATCTGGCCGTGCGGCCGCTCCCGCACCGTCCTGGAGTTCCACTCACCGCTCGGCCTGGCCCTCCTCCAGTTCGACTCGCCCGCCCTGCGCCGGTTCCTGCTGCGGACGTACGCGGTCGTGGCCAACGGCGAGGAGGAGCTCGACGAGGCCGTCGACCGCGGCCTCAGCTCCCTCTTCGGCAGCGTCTGAAGCCCGCCGGGCCGGTGTGCGGCAGCGTCCGAAGCCCGCCGGGCCGGTGTGCGGCAGCGTCCGAAGCCTGCCGGGCCGACGTACCGGCGCGTGTCAGTGGCCGGACTCGGCGTGCGGCTTTGGCCGTGGGGCGAGGGAGACGGCGGTGCGGGCGCCGCCGCTCTCCAGCGACCGGACGCCGGCCTCGGCGACCACGGAGGCCGCGTAGCCGTCCCAGGCGCCGGGGCCGGTGACCCGGCCCTGCCGGGTCGCGTCGACCCACGCCTGCACCTCGCGGTCGTAGGCGTCCGCGAACCGCACGAGGTAGTCCTGCGGCACCTCCTGGTGGGCGGCGCCCCGTGTGGTCACGATCATCGCGTGGTCGTCGCCGACGCGGGCGCTGCCCGTCTCGCAGACGGCCTCGCAACGGACCTGGTAGCCGAAGCCGCAGTTGACGAACACCTCCACGTCGACCAGGGCGCCCCGCTCGGTCTCGAACAGCACGAACTGCGGGTCGAGCAGCCCCTCGGGGGCGCCGGACGAGGACCGCGGGCGCAGCGCGGTCACGGAGGTCAGCTCCTGGCCCAGCAGCCAGCGCGCCGCGTCGATCTCGTGCGAGACGGAGCTGTCGATCAGCATCGCGGAGGTGAAGCCCGGGGGTGAGGAGACGTTGCGATGCGTGCAGTGCAGCATCAGCGGCTGCCCCAACCGGCCGCTGTCCAGCAGGGACTTGAGACGGCGGTACCCGGCGTCGTAGCGCCGCATGAAGCCGATCTGGGCCAGCCGCCGGCCGAGCCGGGCCTCCGCCTCCACCACCCGCAGCGCTCCTGTGGAGTCGGGCACCATGGGTTTCTCGCACAGCACCGGCAGCCCGCGGGTGAACGCCGCGAGCAGGGCCTCCTCGTGCGCGGGACCGGGGGAGGCGATGAGGACCGCCTCGACACCGGGGGCGTCGAGCGCGGCCTCGAACTCCGTGTGCACGGCCACCCCGGCCAGCCCGGCCACCGCTTCCTTCGCCCGCTCGGCGTCAGGGTCGGCCACGGCAGCCACCCTGGCTCCGCTCACCACCTGATCCAGGCGACGTATGTGGTCGGCTCCCATGTGTCCCGCACCCAGTACGGCCACGCCCAGCAGGTCACCCACGTGTGCACTCCCTCTCCGGCGATCGTTCCGGCGTAGCGTAGACCGGCGGAGAAGGGGACGGTCAGTAGCGCAGCACCCCCGCGATGCCACCAACCTCGCCGAGCATGCCGTCCGGTACGAAACGGATGTCCGCGCCGGTCTCCAGGCACTGTTCGACGATCTCGTCCACGATGTCCTCACGGGCGTCGAGGTCGCCGCTCAGAGCGGGAACGAGATGGTTGCCGCCGTCGTCGCGGACCGTCACCCGGTAGTTCTCCTCGACGGCCAGCATCCGGACGCGGCCCTCACGGGCGGTGCGCCAGAGCTCGTCCACTCCGGCCGCGTACGCCTTGCGCCCACGGGCCGACTCGAGTTCGCGCGCCACCGCGTCGGTGTTCCTGCGGGCCTCGGTGGCGACCATCGGCCCCACGGCCTGCCACACGGCCTCGTGGGAGGCGTGGGCGAGCCCGCCGTGCGGGACGTGCACCGCGTGCCGGGTGACGCCGCCGAACTCGTCGAGCGCCGACAGCGCGGCGGTCTCGCCGGTGACGTACGTCGGGCGCGGGCTGTGGCGCAGGACGGCGCCCAGCGCGAGGTCGGCCTCGCGCAGGAAGTGCCGGGTGTCCTCGTCGCGGAAGGTGCTCGGCAGGTCGCCGATCCGTTCCTGGCGCTCCGCGTCGAAGTTCTGCCGCTCCCTGAGCAGGGGGAAGCCGTCGGTGTCGTGCTCGGTGACCCGGTCCACGCCGCCGTTCCACAGGGTGACACGCTCCGCGGACACCGACAGCACCCAGAAGGGCCGCTCGGCGGCCTGGGCGGAGACGAGGTTGCGGGTGAGGAAAGTGTCCGAGAGCACCACACGTTCCGGCACGGTCCTGGCGAGGGACCACACCTGGTGCTCTCCCGGAGCGGCGAAGATCACCAGGCCGTCCTCGGAGTGCGCGAGGTCGACCTCGGCGAGGGCCGCGTCGAGTTGGCGGGTGACGTCCAGGCGCCGTTCCCGGGGGACCGCCGGATCGGACTCGAGTTGCTTCTTCGCCTCGGCCACCAGGTTGCGCAGCCGGACCGGGTCCTGGGCGTTGTCCGGCTCGCGTCGGTGGGTCGGCGTCAGGACGGACACCGCGGGATAGGGGCGCGGGCGGCGCAGCTCGGTGAGGGTCGCGTGACTGAGTGCGTGCTCCATAAGAGCACCATAGGACCGATTCACCGATCGGGCACTTGGGGCAATTGGGGCGGAGATCAAGGGCACTTGTTTGCCGATCTTACGGACCGGAGCGGGAGGTTCGTGGCAGGGGCCCGACGGAGGCGCTCCGGCCCCGTCTCGAAGCCGGTGCCGGTGCCGGTGGCTGTCTCGTCGCGGTTGCCGGTACCGGTCCGGGTGCCGGCGTCGGCTCAGGCGGCGGGGCCCGCCGCTTCCCCGGGTGCGGACACGGCGATCGAGCCCTGGGCCGCGGCGCACAGGGACCGGTTCCCCTCGTCGTCCACGGCGTACAGGTCGCAGCGGCAGACGACCCGGGTGCGGCCGGCCCGGACGACGCGGGCCTCGGCGCGCAGGAGCGTTCCCGTGGCGGGGCGCAGGTAGTCGATGGTGAAGCCGGCGGTGACCGGGCGGGCGCCGCCGGCGGATCCCGCGGCGAAGGTCAGCGCGTTGTCCGCGGCGTAGGCGAGGACCCCGCCGTGCACGTAGCCGTACTGCTGGAGCAACTCCTCGCGGATGTCGAGCTCCAGGGTCGCCGCGCCGTCTCCGAACGCCGTCAGGCGGGTGCCGAGGAGCGCGCTGAAGGGCTGAGCGGCGAGGGTCGCGCGGGCGAGCGCCAAGCCGGGTGTGTCGTTCACGTTCCCACCTCACTTCACTGGTGAAGTGAGACTGGCGCGGACAGGTCCGCTCTGTCAAGATCGGGCCATGTCCGAGCCCGACGAGCGCCTGTTCTTCCTGCTCCAGCGGGCTGCGCACCGGCTGCGCACCGCCGCGGACCGGCGCTGTCTGGCCGCCGCCGGGATCACCACGGCCCAACTCGGCGCCCTGTTCGCCGTGCACGACCGGCCCGGAACCACCCAGCAGGAACTCGCCCGCGCTCTCGGGCTGCGCGAGTCGGCGGTCACCGCGCTGGTCGGACGGCTCACCACGGCCGGTGTCCTCGCCAAGCGGGCCCATCCGCGGGAACACCGCGCCGTCGTACTGGAGTTGACGGAGGCCGGGGCAGCCGCCCTGGAGGCCGCCCGGCCCGAGATCGACCGCTTCAACGCGGAGGTGCGCGAGCTGCTCGGTCCGGACGGGTTCGCCGGCACGGCGGCCGCCATGGACCTGCTCGCGCGCTGGGAACCCTGAAGTACCGCGCTGGGAACCCTGAAGCGCCGCCCGCCGACGGGTCCGGGCCGTTCCCGACGTGCCCCGGCTTTCCCTGCGGCGGCCCGCGCGTCCCGGATCCGTCGTCATCCGTCGTCATCTGTCGTCATCTGTCGTCGTTCTCCTGCCCGCAGGAACTGCCGTCCGCCGGCAGGGAGCCGTAGAGCAGGAAGTCGTCGGCCTTGCGGTGCACGCAGGGGGAGGAGGCGTAACCGGTGTGGCCCTCGCTCCTGTTGTCGAGCACCACGGCCGCGTCGCCGAGTCGCCGTGCCGTCTCCACGGTCCAGCGGTACGGCGTCGCCGGGTCGCCGCGGGTCCCCACGAGAAGCATCTTCGGGCCGGGCAGGTCCTTCACCTCGGCGCGGATGAAGTCGGTGCCCCTGGGCCGGCCGTAGCACATGAGCACCTCGGTGAGCCGGTAGCGGCCGAACACCGGGGAGGCCTGCTCGTACGCGGCGCGCAGCCGGCCGAGGTTCCGGGTGATGCTGTCGGCGCTGGGACGGTCCGGGTCGTCCGCGCAGTTGATCGCCATCAGTGCCGCCGGAACGTTGTCGAGCGGGATGTCCTCGTCGTCGGCCAGCCCCCCGTCTCCGTCGCCGTTCCCGCCGTCACGGCCGGTGCGGGCGCCGCTGCCGTTGCGGGTGTCGTCGGTGGTGTGCGGGGCCGCGCCGCCGCCGGAGAACGCGAGGATGCGCTGCGTGTCACCGTCCTCGACGAGGTCGGCGAGCGCCCGCTCCAGCGCGGGCCACAGCTCGGCGCTGTAGAGAGCCTGGCTGAGGGAGCCCACCAGGTCCTGGCCGGTGAACTCCTGGCCGAAGTCCGTCGGTACGGGATCCTGGTCGAGGGAGTCGATCAGCCGTACGACCTGCTCGCGGCCCGTGCGCGCATCCTGGCCGAGCGGACAGGCGATGTCCTTCACACACCAGTCGACGAAGTCCTCCAGCGCCGTCTGCTGCCCCGCGGCGCCCACCAGTCCCTGCTCGGACAGCGGCTCGGTGAGCGTGTCGACGCCGTCCAGCACCATCCGGCCGGTCTTCTTCGGGAACCGGGCCGCGTACACGGCGCCGAGCCGCGTTCCGTAGGAGAAGCCGAGGTAGTTGAGCTTCCCGTCGCCCAGGGCCTGGCGTATCACGTCCAGGTCGCGTGCCGCGTCGACCGTGCCGATGTGCGGGAGCACCGGCCCCGAGTGCCTGACGCACTGGGCGGCCGCCTTCTCCAGTTTCCTCAGCACGGCCCGCGGATCGGTGTCGAGGTCCGCGCTGTCGTCCGTGGCGTCCGCTGCCTCCTGGGAGCCGTCGCCGCAGCTGACCGGTGAGGACCTGCCGACTCCGCGGGGGTCGAAGGTCACCACGTCGTAGCCCTTCGTCAGGTCCATGAACTCGTTCCCGCTGGAGGCGAGTTCCTTGACGCCCGCGCCGCCGGGCCCGCCGAAGTTCAGCACCACCGAACCTCTCGGTTTCCCGGTCGCCCGATAGCGGGCGAGCGCCAGGTCGAGGGTGCCCGCGCGGGGCTTCGCGTAGTCGACGGGGACGGTGATCCTGCCGCACTGGAGGTCGTCGGGCGTCTCCGCGCCCGCGCAGGCCGACCACTTCACCTTCTGGTCGTAGAACCGGGACAGGTCGGGTCCGGAGCCGTCGGCGACGGCCGTCGGCAGTCCCGCGCCGAGCAGCGTCAGCCCGATCGCACCGGTGAGCGCGCAGCGCCTGACCGAGGGCCGCGCCGACAGCTTGGCCTGCATCAGTGCCTCCAGAGGCGCCCGCCGTGGACCGGTGGACCGGCGCCCTCGATCACGATAGGCGGCCTCCGGGGGCGCCGCCTCTGGGCGAGCGTGATCGCACCGGGCGCCCTACACTGCGCCACCCCCTTCTCCTGACCTTCCGCTTCCTCCGGGCGTACAACGGCTTTGCCGTAGGTTCGAAAAGCATGCAGCTCGAAGGGGTGAAAGGCCGATAAGCCATAACTCGGATGGTTCTCCGACCGTTTCTTCCGGTGCGGGTGAGTGCCCGCGAACCAGTCTGGAAGGCAGGGAACCCATGAGACGGACCACTCGGAACGGTGTGATCGCCGTCGTCGCCGCCTCCGGCGCGATGGCGGTGGCGATGCCGGCGTCCGCCGCGTTCGCGGCGGACGGCGGAGCCGCGGCGGGCGGTGTCGCGGCCGGTTCACCCGGACTGGCCTCCGGCAACGCCGTACAGCTCCCGGTGCACGTCCCGGTCAACGTGTGCGGCAACACCGTCAACGTGGTGGGGCTCCTCAACCCCGCCATGGGCAACACATGCGCGAACGGAGGGGCGGCGGGTGACCGGTCCGCGGGCGGAAGCCACCGGGCCGGGAGAGGCGAGAGCCACCGCACCGGAGGGTCCGGGAACCACCGGGCCGAAGGGGCCGGGAGCCACCGGGCAGGAGGAGCCGGAGCCAGCCGCTCGGAGGCGGGCGGCGGGAACGGTCGGAGCGAGCGGCCCGGAGACGGAAACGGCCGCTCCGGGCAGTCCGGAAGCGGCTGGAGCGGAGCGCTGGGATCCGCCCTGGCCGAGGGCGGAACCGCCGACTCCCCGGGCGTGCTCGCGGGCAACGGCCTGGAGCTTCCCGTCCAGCTCCCGGTGAACCTCAGCGGCAACTCGGTGAGCGTGGTCGGCGTCGGCAATCCCGCCTTCGGCAACGAGTCGACGAACACCGCCGGGGACCGCCCCGACCACCCGGTGGCCCCGGGGGGCCCGACCACGACGCCGATCGCACCGCACCGGACCGTGCCGGCGCCGCGACCCGCGCCGCACGCCCCGGCCCCGTACACGGCGTCGCTCGCCCACACCGGGGCCGACCAGGCCGTACCCGCCGCAGTCGGGGGCGCCGCGCTGCTGCTGACCGGAGCGGTCCTGTACCGGCGCTTCCGGCCGGGCTCGGTGAGCTGAGGCCGAAGGGGCGGCCGGAGGCCGGAGGTCGGAGGCCGGAAGCCGATGCCGGAGGCCGGGCGCCGATGCCGGAGGCCGGAAGCCGATGCCGGAGGCCGGGCGCTGAAGCCGGAGGCCGGCAGTGCGCGGCCTGCCGCACGCAACACGCGGCACACACACCCGGCACGCAACACGCGGCACACAACACCCGGCAGGCAACACGCGCCGCCCCGCGCCGCACGCGGTGAACCCCACCGGAGTACTTCCGCCCCCGGACGATCCGGTGGGGCCGCTGCCGTGCCACCCGCCCCTGCCACCCGCTCCCCGCCCCTGCCACCCGTTCCCTCGGCCATGGCGGCCGTGCAGCACAGGCTTCGAACCGCGAGCCGCGAACCACGCCCGCCCTTCGCCGGCAGCCTGATCGCGCCGTGACAGGCCCGGGGGTGAGCGGCGAGGATGCTGCGGAGGCACCCGAACACCGCCTCGCTGCCCCCGGGCGGCCTCGACCAGCACTCACCTGCCCTCAACGAAACGGAGCGCACGGATGACCTCACCGGCCACGGAGAGTCTCGTCGTCACGCAGGCCGGCCCGGACGACTGGCCGGTCATCAGCGGATGGGCCGCGGCCGAGGGCTGGAACCCGGGGCTGTCCGACGGGCCGGCGTTCTTCGCGCAGGACCCCGAGGGATTCTTCCTCGGCCGGGTCGACGGCGAGCCCGTCTCTGCGATCTCGGTCGTCAACTACGGCCCCGAGTACGCCTTCCTCGGCTGCTACCTCGTCCGGCCCGACCGGCGGGGCCGCGGCCACGGACTCACCACGTGGAAGACCGCGCTGGCCCACGCGGGCGACCGTACGGTCGGACTCGACGGCGTGGTCGCGCAGCAGGACAACTACCGCCGCTCGGGCTTCGAACTCGCCCACCGCACGGCGCGGTACACCGGTGTTCCCCCGCGCTCCGAGCCCCCGGCGGACGTGCGTGCCGTGCGGCCGGCCGACCTGGCGGACCTCGTCGCCTACGACGCCGAGTGCTGCCCCGCCGACCGCCCGCGGTTCCTGGCCCACTGGTTGACCGGCGCCGGACACCGCGCCGTCGTACGTCACGGCGGTGGCCGCGTCACCGGGTACGGCGTGATCCGGCCCGGCCGCGACGCCCTGCGCATCGGTCCCTTGTTCGCCGACACCCCACAGGACGCGCGCGCCCTCTTCTCCGCCCTGACCGCCGAAACGGCGGGCCGGGAGATCGCCGTCGACGTCCCCGGAACGAACGCGGCGGCCGTCGCCCTCGCCCGACAGGCGGGCCTGCGACCTTCGTTCGAGACGGCCCGGATGTACACGGGCCCGGTACGCCCGCACGCCCACGACCGGGTCTACGGCATCACGACCCTGGAACTCGGGTAACGGCGGGGCTCCGGCAGCCGCGCCACCCGCGTGAGCGGCACCGCGCGATCCTGCCGTACCTGCCGTACCTGTCGGATCCGGAGGAGGTCGTGCCGCCCTCGGCCTGTCCCACCGCGGCACGGCTGCCCCGTCGCAGGCCCACTTCGACCGGATCCAGGCCCGCGTCGAGTGCCTGGTCCGGGACCGGGGCCGGCTGCGGACCCGGCCGACGGCGGAGCGGACGGAGCCGACGAAGGTGCCGTAACGGTGTGAAACCCTTGCCGCGGACGCGGCCTGATGCTGGAGTGAGCACATGGATCATGACGCGATACTCGCCCTCTTCGACCGGGACATGCGCGAAGGCGCCCAGCCGGACAGCCCCAGCGCCCGAATCGAGCGGACCGGACGCGTGGTGCGCCAGGTCTCCTCCGAACACGGCTGGAACGGCGTGGTCTGGTCCGACCTGGACGAGGCGAGCGCGGACGCGGCGATCGCCGAGCAGATCGCCCACTACCGCGGACTCGGCCTGGAGTTCGAGTGGAAGCTGTACGGGCACGACCTGCCGGTGGACCTCGGCGCACGGCTGAGAGCCACCGGGTTCGAGCCCCGGCCCGAGGAGACGCTGATGGTCGGCGAGGTGGCCGACGTGATCCTGGACGCCGAGCCGCCGGAGGGCATCCGCATCCTGCCCGTCACCGACCAGGACGGTGTCGACCTGGTGGCGGACGTCCACGAGAAGGCGTTCGGCACGGGCAGCTCCCGGCTTCGGCACCAGCTTCTCGCGCACCTCAAGGCCGACCCGGAGACCGTGGTCGCCGTGGTGGCCCTGGCCGGTGACGTGGCGGTGAGCGCGGCGCGGATGGAACTCGTGCCCGGCACCCGGTTCGCCGGTCTGTGGGGCGGCGGCACCGTCGAGGAATGGCGTGGCCGGGGCATCTACCGCGCCCTGGTTGCCCACCGCGCCCGCGCCGCCGCCGAGCGCGGCTACCGCTACCTCCAGGTCGACGCCCTGAACGAGAGCCGCCGCGTCCTCGAACGCATCGGCTTCCAGCCCCTGACCACGACGACGCCGTACGTGTACGTGTCGTAGCCCGCGGCTGGACAGGCGCAACCGCAGGACCCCGGTTCACAGGTCGAGTTGGTACTCCACCGACCGGTGCGTCGGTACGTAGCCGAGCGCGTCGTTGACGGCCAGCATGGGCGCGTTGCCCGCCGCGGTGTCGGTGCGGAGCCCGGCGAGCTCGGGGTGCCGTTCCCGCGCCCGGCGAATGGCGTGGGCCTTCATCCAGCGGGCGAGGCCGTGGCCGCGGTGTTCGGGGAGCACGGCCGTGCCGTAGTGCAGGCCGTCGCCCCGCCCGTCGCCGGGCACGACGAGCTCGGAGAACCCGACCACCGACCCGTCGGCCACGCTCACCGAGGCCACGGTGTGCAGCAGTTCGCCGCGTCCGGCGACCGCGTCCGCCGCGGCGAGCACCCGTTCCACGTCCCAGACGACCGTGCCGTAGTCGGTGCCCTCCATGGGCATGTCGTCCATGGCGCGACGCGAGTCCGCGTACGTCCGCGCCAGTTCGGGCGGTACGCCGCCGTCCCACTCCGTCAACCGGTAGCCCGGGTGCGGGCGTTGCGCGAGTTCGCCGATCGCGTCGAGATCGGCGTCGGCGAGCGGCAGCCTGGCGTACGTCAGCGCCAGCACCCGGCGGAATCCGCGCGCCGCCAGGAACAGGTCGGCGGGGGAGCCCTGTTCGGCCTGCGCGATCACCGAGCGGCGCCGCGCCGCACGCGCCGCCGCGAGGGCTGCGTCCAGCAGCTCGGTGCCGACACCTCGCCGCCGCTCCGCCTGGTGCACGGCGAGCTCCAGCTCGGCCAGGTGCTGTTGGCCCTCCCTGGTGAACAGTCGCAGGTAGGCGGTGCCGACCGGAGCGCCGTCGGCGCCCGAGGCCACCCAGGCGAGACGGCGGCTCGCCCCGCCGGAGCGGGGATCGGTGAGCGGGGTGAGGTGCGGGGACAAGCGGTTCTCCGTCACATGGCGAGGGGGGGAGCGTCCGGAGGTCGTTGCAGAGGCTCGTCGGTGAGCCCGTCCGGCGGCGCCAGAAGCCTGCCGCCGCGCTCCGTCGCACGCAACGGGATTTCCCACCGACCGCTGTGCCGCCGATGCCCGCACCAGCGGCACCGACGCCGCGGACGCCCCCCGCCCGCGTCATCGGTGCCTCGATACCGGGATCAGCGCCACCGATGAGGCCGGTGCCCGCACCGGAGCTCCCGGATCGAACTCGGGCAGCAGCCGACGACGGCGTTGCCCGCTCCTCCTTCCGCCCCGTTTCAACCACTGGTCAACGCCGGGTCAATCTCCGTCCGTCCGTCCGGCCCCGCCTGTTCAGCCCCTGTTCTGCCATGTACCGTTCAATCGATCGGTCGCACGGGGTTCGTGCGACCGACGCTCTACGCGCGGAGATGCCCCATGTCTACGCGCGTAGGTCCGCCGCGCCGCTCCTTCTCCCACCCCACTCACGGAGGTACGCCGGATGCTCGGACTCGCCACACCCCGCCACAGACTCACCACCGCCCTCGCCGCGCTCGGCCTGCTCGCCGCCGGTGCGGCCGTCCAGACCACCGTCAGCGCGACGCCCGCCCACGCGGCCACCCCCCACCGCGTCCTGTTCGACGACGGTCACGCCGAGGAAGCCGGCAACGCCGACTGGATCGTCTCCACCAGCAAGCCCGACCCGCTCTCCCAGGACTCCTCGCCGTCCTCGGAGACGGACTGGACCGGAGCGCTCTCCTCGTGGGGCGTCGCCCTGCAGAAGACCGGCGACTACAGCGTCAAGACCGCAACCAGTGCTCTCACCTACGGCGGTTCCTCGACCACCGACCTGTCGAACTTCGACACCCTGGTCCTGCCGGAGCCCAACACGCTGTTCACCACCGCCGAGAAGACGGCGATCATGAACTTCGTGAAGAACGGCGGAGGTCTGTTCATGATCTCCGACCACACCGGCGCCGACCGCAACAGCGACGGCGAGGACGCGGTCGAGATCCTCAACGACCTGATGACCAACAACAGTGTCGACTCCACCGACCCCTTCGGCTTCTCCATCGACAGCCTCTCCATAAGCTCCGGCTACCCGGCGGCCATCAGTGACAGCACCGACCCGGTGCTGCACGGCTCCTTCGGGACCGTCACCAAGAGCCTCATCGCCAGCGGCACGACCGCGACGCTCAAGCCGGCCGACAACTCCGCCGTCAAGGGCCTGCTGTACCGCAGCGGTTACTCCGGCAACACCGGCGCCTTCTTCGCCACCAGCACCTTCGGCAGCGGCCGGGTCGCCTTCTGGGGCGACAGTTCACCCATCGACGACGGCACCGGCCAGTCCGGCAACACGCTCTACGACGGCTGGAACGACACCGGCGCCACCAACGCCGCGCTCGCCCTCAACGCCACCGAGTGGCTCGCCGGGGCGAGCGGCAGCGGTGACGGCGGTGGCTCCACCTCCTGCACCGACGCCCAGCTCCTCGGCAACACCGGCTTCGAGTCCGGCGCCGCCACCTGGACGGCCACCAGCGGCGTCATCACCAACTCCTCAGGGGAGTCCGCCCGTTCGGGCTCGTACTACGCCTGGCTCGACGGGAACGCCGTCGCCACCACGGACACCCTCGCTCAGTCGGTGACGATCCCCTCCGGCTGCTCCGCGACCTTGAGTTTCTACCTGCACGTCGACACCGCGGAGACGACCACGAGCACCGCCTACGACACGTTGAAGGCACAGGTGCTCAACAGCTCCGGCACCGTGTTGAGCACGCTGGCGACGTACTCGAACCTGAACGCGGCCACCGGCTACACCCAGCGCAGCTTCAGCCTGAGCGGCTACGCGGGGCAGACGGTCACCGTCAAGTTCACCGGCACGGAGGGCTCCAAGCTCCAGACGTCGTTCGTCGTCGACGACACCGCGCTCAACGTGACCTGATCTCGTCCCGCCCGTCAGGCACCGGCGGCGGACCCGGCCGAGAGACCGGGTCCGCCGCCTTCGCGCTCGCGGGTGACGTGACCGTTCGCGGCCGACCGGCCAAAATCGCCGGTCCGGGTTCGGGCCCAGGTGCGGAGGGACACCTCACGGCCCCGTGAGACGCGCAGTACCGGGGGATCCGCCGTCAGGGCGAAACCGCAGGAGCGGGCGACGCCCTCGCTCGCCGCGTTGCCGGGATCGATGCGCAACACCACGCGCCGCGGACGCAGTTCACGGGCCGCGTGAGCGGCGATCAGCCGTACCGCGCGGCCGGCGAGCCCCTGCCCGCGGTGCTCGGCCCCGATGCCGTAGGCGAGTTCCACGTCCCGCGCGTCGGCCTCACTGCGGAAGAGCAGGACCTCCCCGAGGGGCCGGACGCCGTCCGTGGTGACGGCCAGCTGCATCTTGTGCTCGCGGGCCTTCCCGGTCCGGGCCTCGAACAGGTACGCCAGGGCCGCTCCGGTGTCGAAGGGGGAGGCGACCGGGGTCCAGCGGGCCATCTCGGGGTCGTCGTACAGCGCGACGAGTTCGGTGACGTCGTCGTCCGACCATTCGCGCAACTCGATCCCGTGCCCCGAGATCCGGACCGAAGGGGGAAAGACGGAACTCCACTTGACGTCCATGAGCTGATCCTGCCCCGGCCCCCGCGCCGGGTCCAGGTACGCATCAGGCCGGAGCGGGCGCGGCCGGTCCGGGAGGAGCCCGGGCCGGCCGCGCCGCGTGTCACCCGGCAGGAGTCACGGCCTCGGTGCGCTCCTCGCCGCGGTGGCGGTGCACATCAGCCCGAGGACCAGGGCCAGGGCGCCGATGACGATGTTGTTCACCACGACCCCGGCGTCCGGGCTCTCGCCGACGATCCAGGGCGCGACGATCATCCACACGCCGAGTGCGCACATGGCCCAGCTGAGGCCGTACATGCGGGCCGGAGCGGCCGTGAACCCGAGGGCCAGCAGGCCGATGGCGATGCCGACGATCAGGTTGTGGGTCATCAGGGCGGGCTGGCTCGCCGTGTAATGGAGGATCCACGGGGACACCGCGCAGTACAGACCGAGCAGGAACACCGGTCCGTCCACGAGTGCCACATCGCGGCCGCCGAGCATGCGGGCGTAGCGCTCCCGCATTTCCGATGCGTCGGGGTGAGTGGTGATGTCCCCTCTGGTGGGCGAGACGTTGGCCATGGCGGGTCTCCTTCTGCTGCGGGCCCCGACCGCGTCCGGTGCGGTGTGCGGTGGGCCCCGCGCAGTCCCATTCTGCTCTTATTTCTCCTTTATGTGTAGATGTGTATGTCCGGCGGGGGCCGCCCCTCCGGTGCGGGCACGGCTCAGGCCGGGAAGTCCATCAACGCGAGCGGAGCCGACGTGGGCTCGGCCGATCCGCCCGCGGGTTCCACGGTGATGCCCATCCCGGTGGCCCGGCCGACCGGCCCGTCCAGCAGCACGCTGCGGCCGCCGGGGCGTGGGTCCATCAAGCCCGCGGACCGCATGGTGCCCCCGTCGTCGAACCACAGCTGGTAGACCTTGCCGCGCGGCGGTTCGGCCAGCCCCGACGACACGAACACGGCCGCGTCACGGCTCGCGGACACCACGACCGTCCCGCGCGCGCCGCCCGGCAGCCCCGCGCTCCGGGTCCGGACGTCGGGTGCGGCGAGCACGGCGGCCAGGTCGTCGGCGCCGCGCTGCGCCAGGCCGGCCACGTCACGGGCGTCCTGGGCACGCTCGTACTGCCACACGGAGGTGCCGCCGAACACGGCCGCCGCGGCCAGACAGGCGGCGAGCATCCACCGGGGGAGCGGCCGCGTCGGCCCGGTCGCGCGCCCGGCGCGGACGGAGAACCCCGTGCCGGGCGACTCCTGCCGTACGGCGACGATCCGGCGCAGCACGTCCGCCCGGACCGCCGGCCGGGGCGGTTCGGATGCCGCCAGGCCGAGCCGGGCCGCGGTCGCGGTGAACTCGGCGACCTCCTGTGCGCAGGCCGGGCAGCCGGCTAGGTGCCGCTCGAACGCGGCGCACTCCGCGTGGGCCAGGGCGTGCAGGGCGTAGGCACCCGACAGCGTGTGCAGGTCCGCGGTGATCACGCGTTCACCCCCAGGCAGTCGCGCATCCGGACCAGACCGTCGCGCAGTCGTGTCTGGACCGTTCCCAGTGGCAGGGTGAGCGACTCGGCCACCTCCCGGCAGGTCAGCCCCCGGTAGGGGGCGAGGGTGACCGACTGGCGCCGGAGCTCGGTGAGCGTCCGCAGGCAGCGGCGGACCTGCTCCCGCTCCAGCCGGGTCTCGACCTGCTCGGTGGCGTGGTCGTAGTCGGGCGTGCGGTCCAGCAGGGCGGCGCGGCGGTCCCGGGCGGCGGCCGCCTCCACCGAGCGCACCCGGTCGACGGCCCGCCGGTGGGCCAGGGTGGGGATCCAGTTGACGGCCGTGTCCCGGTCCTCGCGGTACCGGGGAGCGGTGCGCCGCACCTCCACCAGTACCTCCTGGGCGACCTCCTCCGACTGCGCCTGGTCGCGCAGCACGCTGCGCACGACACCGGACACGGGGTTCACGACGATGTCGTAGAGCGCGGCGAACGCCGTCTGGTCGCCGAGCGCCACGCCGCTCAGCAACTCCTGCGGGTCGGGTTCCGAGGACGGGTTGGTGCCGATGTACACGGCTTCTTTCACGAGGGGGATCCTCCGGGTGGTGCGACAGGTCCGGGCTTAATCCGGTGCGCGAGGGCCGGCGGATTGGTCAGGTCCCCCGGAAGGGCGACCTTCTCGCGCGGCGGCGCCGGTCGGCCGGCCTCCGTGTCCTGCCTTCCGGCGGCGCGAAAGTACGGATGCGGGGGCTGTGGGGGGTCAGCCGTGCGGTGCGCTCCGGCCGGGGCGCGTCCGGTCGTACGGCGGTCGGCGCCCGCGTCCGTCAACTCGCATCGATTCTGCGTCGTAGAGTCGACGCATGGGTGAGTCCGCAGCACAGCACGACCCGCCGGGCGGGTTCCCCGAGGGGACGGACGCCGAGAGTGCCGAGGCCGGGCTCACGACGGGCGGGCTGGCGCGCCGGCTCGGGGTGTCGCCCACCACGCTGCGCTCCTGGGACCGCAGGTACGGCATCGGGCCGGCCGTCCGCGCCGAGGGCAGACACCGCCGCTGGACACCGCAGGACGTGGTGGTGCTGGAGACGATGTGCCGGCTCACCTCGTCCGGAGTGCCGCCCGCGGAGGCGGCCCGCGCCGCCCGGGAGGGAGGACGGCGACCCGCTTCCCGCGCGCAGGGACCGGCGCGGGGTGGGCCGTCCGGCACCGGCGGGGCCACGGGGCGTGCGGGGGCCGGGCGTTCCGGGCCGGGTGTGTCCTCCGGGTCCGGGCGGTCCGGGCGCTCCGGCGCTGAGGCGGACGAGGGGTTCGACGGGTCCGGGACCGGGGCGCCCGCGACGGTCGAGCCGTCCCGTGGACCCTCCCGCTCCCGCGCGGCGGGAGGGCTGCCCCTGGGTGACGTGCGCCAGGAGTGCCGGGGTCTCGCCCGCGCCGCCGTCCGGCTCGACGCCCCGGCGGTCGAGGACCACCTGGCCGCGGTCGTCGGGGAACACGGGCTCACCGTCGCCTGGCAGGAGGTGATGATGCCCACCCTGCACGCCGTGGGACGCAAGTGGGCCTCCTCCGGCGACCGGTACGTCGAGGTCGAGCACCTGCTGTCCTGGCACGTGTCCACCACCCTGCGCCGGCACACCCGTGCCCCCGGCCCGCAGGCGGCCGCCTCCGCCGAGCCCGTGGTGCTGGCCTGCGTCCCCGGCGAACAGCACACCCTGCCGCTGGAGGCCCTGAACGCCGGGCTCGGCGAACTCGGCGTGCCCGCGCGGATGTTCGGTGCCGCCGTACCCGCCGAGGCGCTCACCGCGGCGGTTCAGCGTCTCGGCCCGCGCGCGGTGGTCCTGTGGGCACAGTCCCGCTCCACGGCCAGCGTGCCGTTGGCCCGGCACGTCGCCGCCACCCAGTGGGGGGTGAAGGGGGCCCGCAGACAACCCCTGGTCCTGCTGGCCGGACCCGGCTGGGGCGGCCGCCCAGTGCCGGGGATGCCGAGGCCGGCGACGCTGGGTGACGCGCTCGATCTGCTGGGAGCGGCCTACGGTGCGGAGCGGTCGGCTGCGTCGCGCTGATCCGGCGTGCGGCACGGAGACCCGGCTGGGGTGGCCGCCCCGGCCGGGGATGCCGAGGCCGGCGACGCTGGGTGACGCCCTCCATCTGCTGGGAGTGGCAGGGCGCACCGCGCTGGTCATGCGTGCGGCCTCGCGGGTCGTACCGGCGAACTCGCGGCCGGATCGCATCCATGGGACCGTCGGGACGGGAAGCGGGGGTGAGAGGCCGGTGCCGAGGGGCCCGGCCGTCGCCGTCCGGTCCCGCCGGACGGCCCGAGACCACGAGGACGGTCGCCGTGCCCATGACCCGCGACACCCCCGACGTCCTGGTGATCGGAGCGGGAGTGGCCGGACTGGCCTGCGCCCGGGACCTGTGCGCGGCCGGCCTCGGCGTGCGCGTCCTGGAGGCCTCCGACGAGGTCGGCGGCCGGATGCGCGCGGACCGCGTCGACGGGTTCGTGGTGGACCGCGGCTTCCAGGTCTTCAACACCGCCTACCCGCAGGTCCGCCGCCGGCTCCCGCTGCGCGCACTGCGGCTGCGGCCCTTCACCCCGGGCGTCCTCATCCACACCGAGAAGGGGACACTGCGCTTCACCGATCCCAGCCGCCGCCCCAGGACGCTGCCCGACCTGCTGCCGGGCCGGCTCGCGGGGCCGCGCGACCTGCTGGCCCTCGGTGCCCTGTCGGCCCGGGACATGCTGGCACCGGCCCGGCTCGTCAAGCGCTCCGAGGACCGTACGACGCGGACGGCACTGGCCGCCGCCGGCTTCTCCGACGACTTCGTGGAGCGCTTCTTCAGGCCCTTCCTGTCCGGGGTCTTCCTGGAGGACGAGCTGGAGACGTCGAGCCGGTTCTTCCACCTGGTGTGGCGCACCATGCTGCGCGGCACCCTGTGCCTGCCCGACACGGGCATCGGCGCCGTCCCCCGCGCCCTCGCGGCCGGGCTGCCCGCGGACGCCGTGCGGCTGGAGACTCCGGTCGAGACCCTCACCGACGCCGGCGCGCTGACCGCCGGGGGCGGCGAACTGCCCGCCCGGGCCGTGGTGGTGGCCACCGGGCCCGGCCCGGCGGCCGCGCTGCTGCCCGGCCTCGAACTGCCGCCCTACCGAGTCGTGACGACGTACTACCACGTCGCGCCGCGCTCCCCGCTCGGTGAGCCGACCCTGCTGGTGGAGCCCCGGCGCCGCTTCCTCAACACCTGTGTCGTCAGCGACGTCGCCCCCGGATACGCGCCGCCCGGCTCCGCGCTCGTCGCCACGTCCGTCCTGGGCGAGGACACCGCGGGTCGGGAGACCGGCGTGCGAACGGCGCTCGGCGAGGTGTACGGCACCGACACCGGCGGCTGGGACCTGCTGACCGTCCGGACGATCGACGCGGCCCTGCCGGCGATGGCGCCGCCCCAACCCCTCAGCCGCACCGGCCGGTTCGGCCCCGGCCGCTACGTGTGCGGCGACCACCGGGCCACCGGGTCGGTCCAGGGAGCGCTCGCCTCCGGAGCCCGCGCCGCGCGCGAGATCCTCCGGGACCTGGGGCACTGATTCCCGCGGCCGGCCTGCTGACCACCGTCACCCATCGGCCGCACCGGAGCCGACCCGGCCGCACCGGAGCCGACCCAGCCGCACCGGAGCCGACCCGGCCGCACCGGAGCCGACCCAGCCGCACCGGAGCCGAACCGGCCGCACGGAGCCGACCCGGTCCGGAGCCGCTCCAGGCCGGAGCCGATCCTCCGCCGGTCGCCTCAGTCGCGATCGCGGCCCCGGCGGAAGCGGGCGAGACCTTCCGAGAGTTCCACGATCGGGTCCGGGTAGTCGATCGCAGCCCGGTCCAGTCCCGTCAGCTTCCACGGCTCGTGGATCAACGGAGCGCTCAGCGAGTCGAGTTCGGGAATCCACCGGCGCACGTACGCCCCGTCGGGGTCGTAACGCTTGGCCTGCGTCACGGGGTTGAGGACGCGGTTGGGGCGGCTGTCCGTGCCGGTGCCGGCCATCCACTGCCAGTTCAGCTGGTTGTTCGCGACGTCACCGTCCACCAGCAGGCTGAGGAAGTGCCGCGCGCCCACGCGCCAGTCGACGTAGAGCGTCTTGGCGAGGAAGCTCGCGGTCAGCAGCCGGCCGCGGTTGTGCATCCAGCCCTCGTGACGCAACTGGCGCATCGCCGCGTCGACGATCGGATATCCCGTACGGCCCTCCTTCCACGCCTCGATGTCCTCGCGCGCGGCGCGCTCGGAGCGCCAGCGGTCGTGCTTGGTGCGGTAGTCGGCGGTGGCCGCCTGCGTGCGCGCGGCCAGGACCTGCCGGTTGAAGTCGCGCCACGCGAGCTGCCGGACGAACGCCTCGGCGCCCGGGCCGCCCACCCCGCGCGCCCGGTGGACGAGTTCGACCGAGGAGAGGGTTCCGAAGTGCAGGTGCGGCGACAGATGCGAGGTGGCGTCGCCGGCCAGGTCGTCGTGCCGGTCCTCGTACGCGGCGATGCCGCTGCGCAGCCACCCCGTCAGCCGTTTGCGGCCCGCGACCTCACCGCCCGCGGCCAGCCCCGGCGACAGCTCCGGGAGCCCGTCCCGGGACGAAAGCTGACCGGAAACCACGCCCTCCGGCACCCGCACGGTACGCGGCGCGGCGAGGACGTCGCGGAGCCTCTGCTGGGACCACTGGCGGTAGTAGGGGGTGAAGACGGCGAAGTGGTCCGAGGAGGCCGGGGTGAGGGCTCCCGGCGTCACCGCCGTGGTCACCGTCTCGTGGACGTGCAGCCGCCGCCCCTCCCGCTCCAGGGCGAGTCGCAGCCGTGCCTCGCGGCGGTGGGCGTGGCCGCTGACGTCGGCCGCCATGTGGACCTCGTCGGCGTCTGCCTCGGCGGCCACCTTGCACACCTGCTCGACCACGTCGCCGGAGCGCACGACGAGCCGGCCGCCCCGGTCACGCAGGCCCGCGTCGAGGTCGCGCAGACAGTCGGCGAGGAAGGCCAGCCGGTTGGGCGCGGCGAAGCCGGCGCCGTCCACAGCGGGGTCGCGCACGAAGAGCGGCACCACCTGGCGGGAGCCGTCGCTCGCCGCCCGTAGCGGTGGATGGTCGTTCAGCCGCAGGTCGGCGGTGAACAGGACGACCGAGACGTTCATGGCGCGGGCTCCGGGGAGAGGAGGCGGGTGGGCTGTGTCTGGTTCCGGCTCCGGCGGGTGCGCGGATGCGCGGAGTCAGCGGATGGGCGCGCGTTCCCTCCGTCGGGTGACGGGCGCCTTTCCGGCGGCTTTCGCGATGTTGCGGGCCATGCCGCCGAACACCGCCGCGTGGAAGGGGGAGACGCTCCGCCAGTAGGCGTGGCCCAGCAGTCCGTGCGGGTGGAAGAGGGCGCGCTGCCGGTAGCGGGTGCGGCCGTCCTCGTCCGTGTCGGCACGCATCTCCAGCCAGCCCAGGCCGGGCAGCCGCATCTCCGCCCGCAGCCGCAGCAGACGGCCGGGCTCGATCTCCTCCACCCGCCAGAAGTCCAGCGAGTCGCCGACGCGCAGGTGGGCCGCGTCCCGGCGGCCGCGCCGCAGGCCGACCCCGCCGACCAGCCGGTCCAGCCAGCCGCGCACCGCCCAGGCGAGCGGGAAGGAGTACCAGCCGTTCTCTCCGCCGATGCCCTCGATCACCCGCCACAGCGCGTCGCGGGGGGCGTCCACGACGAGTTCGCGGGAGTCCGTGTAGAGGCTGCCGCCCGCCCAGTCGGGGTCGGTGGGCAGCGGGTCGCTCGGCGCGCCCGGCACCGAGGCGGACGACCAGCGGGTGGTCACCCCGGCCTCGCGCACCCGCTGCAGGGCCAGCCGGACCGCCTCGTCGAAGGCGATGGGGTGTCCGGGCGGATCGGGGAGATGGCGGGTGATGTCGTGCTCGTGGCAGACCACTTCGTGGCGCAGGGACTCGGTGAGCGGCCGGGCGATGGACGCCGGTACGGGAGTCACCAGGCCGACCCAGTGGCTGGACAGGCCGGGGCTGAGTACCGGGACGGGCAGGATGACGCGGCGGGGCAGGCCGGCGACCGCCGCGTAGCGGACCATCATCTCCCGGTAGGTCAGGATGTCCGGCCCGCCGATGTCGAAGGCGCGGCTGACGTCGTCGGGCAGCAGGGCACTGCCCAGCAGCAGCCGCAGCACGTCCCGTACGGCGATGGGCTGGATCCGGGTGTGCACCCAGCTGGGGGTGACCATCACGGGGAGGCGCTCGGTGAGGTAGCGCAGCATCTCGAAGGAGACGGAGCCCGACCCGATGATGACGGCCGCCCGCAGTACGGCGGTGGGCACGCCGGAGTCCAGCAGGATGCGGCCGACCTCGGCCCGGGACCGCAGATGCGGTGAGAGTTCGTGCTCGGGGACGCCCGCGGGGGTGAGGCCGCCGAGGTAGACGATCCGCCGTACGCCGGCCGCCCGGGCCTGCTCGCCGAAGACGCGTGCCGCCCTGCGGTCGGTCTCCTCGAAGTCCGTGCCGGTGCCGAGGGCGTGCACCAGGTAGTAGGCGACGTCGATGTCCCGCATGGCCTCGGCCACCGAAGCGGCGTCGGTGACGTCGCCGCGCACCACCTCCGCCTCGCCCGCCCAGGGATGGTCGCGCAGCCGGCCGGGGGAGCGGGCCAGGCAGCGCACCCGGTGGCCCGCGGCGAGGAGTTCCGGCACCAGCCGGCCCCCGATGTATCCCGTCGCGCCGGTGACCAGGCAGCGCCGGGCGGTCTCGGCCGGCGCGGAGTCGTGCGTGTCCATGGGGCTTCGGCTCCTCGCTCGGTGGGTTCCTCCATGATTCCTTCCGCGGTGCGGGCCGAACCGGATGCGGCGCCTTCTATAGGCTGATCGCGTGGCGACAGCAGACGAGCGGGAGCAGCCGGGGGGAGAGCGGGCGGCCGCGACGGCCGGGGCGGGTGACCTGCACGCCTTCGCCGTCGAGCTGCGGCGGATGAACATCGGGATCAACCGCCTGATCCAGGGGTTCGCCGGCGACCACGGTCTGCACCCCACCGACGTGCAGGCGCTGGCGGCGATCCTCGACGCGAAGGAGCCGATGACCCCGGGGCGGCTGCGGGAGCACCTGGGGCTCACCTCGGGGGCGGTGACCGCGTGCGTGGACCGCCTCGAACGCAAGGGGCACATCCGCCGGGTCCGGGAGAGCGCCGACCGCCGGGTGGTCCATCTGCACTACGCGGCCGGCGGCCGTTCGGCTGCCCGGACGTACTTCCGGCCGCTCGCCGAGGCGACCGAGTCGGCCCGTTCCCGCTTCACCGAGGCCGAACTGGCCGTCGCCCTGCGCTTCCTCGCCGTCCTGAACGACGAGCTCGCCGAGGTCAGGTCGGCCGGCTCCTGACGGTCGGCGGGCTCCTGAAGGTCGGGCCAGCTGGTTCCCGGGGCCGGGGGCCGGGTGCATCCGGCGACCGCGCGACCGGGGAAGAGCGGGTGTCGGTTACGATCGCGGCTCCGTACTATCTCAATGATTGAGATTGTTTTTCATCGAGATGGTTACCCGGCGTCGCGCGCACCCCCCACCCCTGTTCCCCGCGCCTTCCAGCATCTCCCTTGTCGCGCCTCCACCATGCTCCCTCGTCACGCCAGGAGAACGATGTCCACCACCCCACGACGGGCCCGGCGGCTCCTGCCCGTCCTGCTGCTCCTCGCCTGGCTCGTCATCGGCGGAGCGCTCGGCCCCTACGCCGGCCGGCTCGGCGAGGTCGCGAGCAACGACCAGGCCGCCTTCCTGCCGCGCAGCGCCGAGTCCACCGAGGTCATCGCCCAACAGCGCGCCTTCCGGCAGCGGGAGACGCTGCCCGCCGTCGTCGTTTGGACCGGCGACGACCGCGGCGGCGGCCGGATGACCGACCGGCAGGCCGCCGCGACCCGGGCGCTGGCCTCCCTGGCCGGCGTACCCGGCACGGTCGGGGAGGTCTCGCCCGCGCTGCTCTCCCGCGACGGCGCCGCCCTCCAGGGCGTGGTGCAGCTGCGACCCGACCTGGGCGACCGGCTCGCCGACACCCTCGACCGCGTCCGGTCCACGGCCGAACGCGTCCCCGGCACCACCGTGCGCATCGCCGGTCCCGCCGCCGCCCAGGCCGACCTGGCCGACGCCTTCGCCGGCATCGACGGACTGCTGCTCGCCGTCGCCCTGGTGACCGTCCTGGTGATCCTGCTGGTCGTCTACCGCAGTCTGCTGCTGCCGCTGATGATCATCCTCGGCGCGGTGTTCGCGCTCGCGCTGGCCTGCGCGGTCGTCTACGTGCTCGCCGACCACGACGTGGTGCGCGTCGACGGACAGGTGCAGGGCATCCTCTCCATCCTCGTCATCGGCGCCGCCACCGACTACGCCCTGCTGCTGACCGCGCGGTTCCGGGAGGAACTGGCCCGCCACACCGACCGGTTCACCGCCGTACGGGCGGCGCTGCGCCAGTCCTGGAGCGCGGTGGTGGCGAGTGCGGCGACCGTCGCCCTCGGCCTGCTGGCCCTCCTGATCAGCGACCTCACCAACAACCGCGCGCTCGGACCGGTCGGCGCCATCGGCATCGCCTGCGCCGTCCTGAGCTCCCTCACCTTCCTGCCCGCCGTCCTCGTGCTGCTCGGCCGGGCGGCCTACTGGCCCGCCAAGCCCCGCACCGCCGAGGACCGCAGCGCGGGCGACGGGGTGTGGCGGCGCGTCGCCGCCCTGGTCGACCGGGCGCCGCGCCGGGTCTGGGCTCTCGCGCTGGCTGCCCTGCTGGCCTGCGCCGCCTTCGCCCCGGCCCTCAGCTCGCACGGCGTACCGCTGGACGAGACCTTCGTCGACGACGCCCCGTCCGTCTCCGCGCAGCGGACCCTGGCCGAGCACTTCCCGGGCGGCTCGGGCAACCCGACCGTCGTCATCGCCGACGCCGACCGCCTGGACCGGGTCGTGGCCACGGCGCGGTCCACGAAGGGGGTTGCCGCGGCCGCCCCCGTGACCGGCTCCGGGCGTCCGGGCGGCGCACCCCTCGTCGTCGGCGGGCGGGCGCGCGTCGACGTCACCCTCCGCTCCGCCGCCGACAGCGACGCGGCCAAGGACACCGTGGCCCGGCTGCGGACCGCGCTGCACGCGGTGCCCGACGCGGACGCCCTCGTCGGCGGATACACGGCGCAGCAGTACGACACGCTGCGCACGGCCGAACGGGACCGCGGCCTGATCGTGCCCGTGGTCCTCGCCATCATCTTCGTCATCCTGGCCGCGCTGCTGCGCTCGCTGCTCATGCCGGCGCTGCTGGTGGCCACCGTGGCCCTCAACTTCCTGACCACGCTGGGAGTTTCGGCCCTGGTCTTCCGGCACGTCTTCGGTTTCACCGGCACCGATCCGTCCGTACCGCTGTACGGGTTCGTGTTCCTGGTGGCCCTCGGCGTCGACTACAACATCTTCCTGATGTCCCGGGTCCGCGAGGAGTCCCTGCGCCACGGTGTGCGCGAGGGCGTGCTGCGCGGTCTGGTCACCACCGGCGGAGTCATCACCTCGGCAGGGGTGGTGCTGGCCGCGACGTTCGCGGCGCTCGGCGTGATCCCGCTGGCCTTCCTGGCGCAGATCGCCTTCATCGTCGCCTTCGGTGTCCTGCTCGACACCCTCGTGGTCCGCTCGCTGCTGGTGCCCGCCCTGGCGCGGGACATCGGGCCCCGGGCTTGGTGGCCGGGGCGGCTCAGCCGGACACCGGAGCCGCCGCAGGACCACGACCGGAGCCGCGTCGCCACCTCCACGTCGTCCTGACCCGCCCGCAGCGACCGGCCGCCGGACACGGTCTGACGGCCGGTCGGAGCGGGCGTACCCGAGTTCGGCGGGTCCGGGCATGCCGCTGTCGATCCGGGGCAAGCGGAACGCACGGGAGTTGAAGGTTGAGGGCTGTTCCTGGAGGTGTGTGACGTTATGGGCGCGAAGGTGTTGGAGCGCTTTCCTGCTGGAAGTCCCCGCGGATCGTGGCCCGCGGAGGAGTGCGCGGCGCAGCACCGTGCGGAGGGTGAGCCCGCCACGGTCGTGATGGATCTGAAGTCGGACGCCTTCCTCGTGGTGGTCCCGGCGCGCGAGGACGACTGACCGCGACGACGCGCGAGGACGACCGACCGCGACCGTTCAGTCGGCCGGCGCGCCCGCCGTCAGGGTGTCCCCCCGGTACCGCGCCCGCCGTCCGTACGAACGCCTCGTGCGGGTCCGCCGCCCGCTCGGGGCCCGGACCCGCCCCCGCGCCGCCGGAGCGTCAGCGGCAGCCGGGCCGGGTCCCCGCCGGCCGTTCCAGGCGTCGGGACGGTGAACGTGGCGGCCGTGCCGCTCCTCGCCCCGAATCGGGCCGAGCCCAGCCGGGTGACCGCTGCTGTGCGTTCCGGCCTTCGCCGGCCGCACGGCTGCGGAGCCGCTTCCCGATCACGCCCGTTCCGGGGTTTTCCTTGTCGCCTCCAGGCGAATCCCATGGTCCGCGATACGAGACCGGTCGGGTTTTCCTTGACTGCCCGGACGGGCGACTGCCACGATCATCGACATGAAGACACGACTGGACCTCACGCGGCGACGCCATGTCGACCTCGCGCGCGTCTCCAGCTCCTTCTGTTGCCCCGCGGCCTGATCCCGCCGATCCGCCGCACCTCCACGCCGCACCGCGCTGTCACCGGACGGCCCCGCGCGTCACGTTTCCCCGGCAGCCTCACCACGTGAACTCCCGGACGCCTCGCGCCCATTGAACGCGGCGTTCCCGAAATTCGCCGAGGGCCCCGACCGGTCGTGGCGCGCCGTCCGCACGAACGCGCCGCGCGACCTGGTCGCCCGTCAGCGCCGCGAGGTCGGCCGCCGGGACCCGGAGGGCGAACTGCCCGAACCCACCTGGTACTTCAGACCGACTTCCGGGGCGCCCGTCGCGCGCGGGCGCCCCCTCCTCCCGAAAGAGGACCCATGGCCACCGTCCTGTCCGTCTCCGGCAGCCCCTCCGCCTCCTCCCGCACCAACCGTCTGCTGCGCCACCTGGACCGGCGCCTGAGCGCCCAGGGCCACGAGGTGATCCCGCTCGACGTGCGCACCATCCCCGCCGAGGCGCTGCTCGGCGCGGACTTCCGGCACCCGGCGATCGTCGAGGCCACCGAACTGTTCGCGCGGGCCGACGGAGTGGTCGTGGGGACACCCGTGTACAAGGCGTCGTACTCCGGTGTCCTGAAGGCACTCCTGGACCTGCTCCCGCAGTACGCCCTCACCGGCAAGACCGTGCTGCCACTCGCCACCGGCGGGTCCACGGCCCATGTCCTGGCCATCGACTACGCGCTCCGGCCGGTCCTCAGCTCCATGGGCGCGGCCCACATCGTGCAGGGCTGGTTCACCCTCGACAAGGACATCACCGTGCACCCCGACGGCACCCTCACCGTCGCCGCCGGCGCGGGCGATGCCCTCGGCCAGGTGGTCGACCAGTTCTCGGCCGCCCTCGGCCGCACGCCGGTGCTGGCCGCGGCCGGCTGACCGCCGTGTCCGCGCGAGAGATCGCCTACGACGCGGACGACCTCACGCCCGACCGCCGACCGCCGACCGCCGACCGCTCCGCGCCGGAGCCGGAGCCGGCGTACGCCGCCTGCCCGCGGGGCGACGGACCGGCTCACCGCGTCCGGGCCGCTCGCGGTCCCACCGCCACGGCCGGGGGAGTCCTCACCGACGGCGCCCAACGCGTCCGCACGGAGGTCCGGCCCGGTTCGCGAACCGGGCCGAGACCGCCGCCGGGGATCCGCCGCTGATCCGGCGCTTCGGTGAACCCGGCGTCCGGGCACAGGCGTCCGAGGCCCCGGGCGGGATGCCGCCCGCACGGCGGTCGCGTCCGACACCGCCCAGGACCACCCCGCCACGGCCGCCTCCACAACCTTTCGCGGCCACCCCGATCGGAGACCCCCGTTGTCCCTCACCTTCCACTGGTTCCTGCCCACCAACGGCGACAGCCGTCATGTCGTCGGTGGCGGCCACGGCACGCCGGCCACGGCCTCCGGACGGGACCGGCCGCCGACGGTCGCCTATCTGAGCCAGATCGCCCGCGCGGCCGAGGACCTCGGCTTCGTGGGCGCGCTCACGCCGACCGGCGCCTGGTGCGAGGACGCCTGGCTGACCACCGCGATGGTCAGCCAGCACACCGAGCGCCTGAAGTTCCTGGTGGCCTTCCGCCCCGGCTTCGTCTCGCCGACGCTCGCCGCGCAGATGGCCGCCACCTTCCAGCGGCAGACCGGTGGCCGGCTCCTGCTCAACGTCGTCACCGGCGGCGAGAGCCACGAACAGCGCGCCTACGGCGACTTCCTGGACAAGGACGCCCGCTACCGCCGGACCGGCGAGTTCCTCGAGGTCGTCAGGTCGCTGTGGGAGGGCGGGACCGTCGATTTCAAGGGCGAGCACCTCCAGGTCGAGGACGCGAAACTGGCCCGGGTGCCCGACCCGGTGCCCGAGGTGTACTTCGGGGGCTCCTCCCCGATCGCCGGAGAGGTCGCGGCGCGGTACGCCGACGTGTACCTCACCTGGGGCGAACCGCCCGCGCAGGTCGCCGAGAAGATCGCCTGGGTGCGGGAACTCGCGGCGCGGCGGGGGCGCACCCCGCGGTTCGGCATCCGGCTGCACGTCATCACCCGAGACACGTCCGAGGAGGCGTGGGCCGAGGCGAACCGGCTGCTGGCGGGCTTCGACCCGCAGACCGTACGGTCCGTACAGGCCGGGCTGGCCCGCAGCGAGTCCGAGGGCCAGCGGCGGATGCTCGCCCTGCACGGCGGCGGCAGCCGCGACGGCCTGGAGATCCACCCCAACCTCTGGGCCGGCATCGGCCTGGTGCGCGGCGGGGCCGGCACCGCGCTGGTCGGCAGCCACGACGAGGTCGCCGAACGGATCAGGGAGTACGCCGCCCTCGGCATCGAGGAGTTCGTCCTGTCCGGCTATCCGCACCTGGAGGAGGCGTACTGGTTCGGAGAGGGCGTGCTGCCCCGCCTGGCCGCCCGGGGAGTCTGGCGGCACCCGTTCCACGCGGAGCCGGCGTCCGCGATCCAGACCCCGTTCGCGAGCTGAGCGCCGGGCACCGGCCCCCTGAATACCGGGCCCGCTCAGCGAAACCGGGAGGCCAGTGCGTCGAGGTGGGCTCGGCGGGATTCCGGGGTCTGGCCCTGGACCAGGAGGAACAGGGCCTCCCGCGCCAGGCGTTGAGGGGTGCTCGTGAGGGCGAGGGAGCGGCCGCCGCCGGTCACCACCGCCGCGCCGGTGGCCGCGCGCATCAGCTCGAACGCCCGCGTCCGCAGAGCGAGCCGGTCCGCCGTGCGCTCGTTCGGGGCCGGCAGGTCGGCCAGGTCGTAGGCCCGCCCGCGGATCTCCGCGAGCCGTTCGCGCAGCGGAGCCGCCGTGTCCTGCTCCACCAGGGCGAGCGCCGCCTCGGTGATCCCGAACACCGCCGGGCTCGCGTTCACCGTCCTGGCGCGGTCCGTCGCCGCCCAGTCGTCGTACGGCGTCCGGAGCACCACCGCCTCCTCGGGCAGCCACAGGCCGTCCAGTTCGAGGGACACCGTGCGGGCGGCGCCGAGCGCGGCCAGCCGCATCGGCTCCGACGCGCGCAGGCCCGGCTGCTCCCGCGCTTCCGTGAAGGCGAACAACACCTCGTCCGACTCGGTGACGCCGGCCAGCAGCATCACGTCGTTGAGCCCCCACCCGGTGTACCAGGGCACCGTTCCGTCGAAGCGCCGGCCGCCGCGCTCCCGGGTGACCCGGACCGGCGTCCGCGGATACGCCCGGAGGTGGGCGTAGGCCACGCCGGCCAGCAGTTCGCCGCGGGCCAGCGGGCCCAGCAGCCGCTCACGTGCCGGACTCTCGCTCTTCGCCAGGGTCGCCACGGGCGTGTGGTGCTGGGTCTGCACGAACCAGGTGGAGCAGCAGGCGCCGGCCAGGATCTCCGCCGTCTCGCGCGCCACCGCGGCCGGCGCCGCCGACCCGCCGTACTCCTTCGGCGCGCTCAACCCGAGCAGGCCCGACCGCCTGATCTCGGCGAGATGGCTCGCCCGCACCTCCGTGCGGTCGACCTGTTCGGCGTGCGGGGCGAGCAGGTCGTCCGCGAGGCGGCGGGCTCGGACGACGAGCGGGTGCGGGGCGTGCGGTGCGGTCATGCGGGAGATTCTTCCGGTGTCGCGCGGGCCGGTGTCGATCCGGGGCTGTGCCGTTCGTGTAGGAGGTGAGAGAACGGGATCGCGACACCACGGAGGACGTCATGAAGCACTACCTGCTCAGCGTGATCACCCCGAGCGACGGCGAGCCGCCCTCGCCCGAGGGCCTCGCGGAGATCAACCGCAACCTCCAGACCTTCCACCAGGAACTCCAGGAGGCCGGGGCCTGGGTCTTCGCCGGCGGACTGCACGGACCGGAGACGGCCACCGTGCTGCGCCCCGGGAACGCCGAGGTCCTCGTCACCGACGGGCCCTACGCGGAGGGCAAGGAGTACCTCGGCGGGATCTGCCTGATCAAGGCCCCCGACCTGGACGCGGCACTGGCCTGGGGCCGCAGGGCGACGTGGGCGACGACCCTGCCCATCGAGGTGCGCCCGTTCATGGGCGAGGCCTGATGCCCCTGGACGTCGAGGCCGTCTTCCGCGCGGAGTACGGCCGCGCGGTCGCCGTCCTCGTCCGCTTCCTCGGCGACATCGACCTCGCCGAGGAGGCCGTCCAGGACGCGTTCACCACGGCCGTACGGCGCTGGCCCGAGACCGGGCCGCCCCCGAGCCCGGCGGGCTGGATCATCAGCACCGCCCGGAACCGGGCGATCGACCGGCTGCGCCGCGAGTCCTCCCGGGACGCCCGGCACGCCGAGGCCGCCCGCCTGTACGCTCCCGCCCCGCCCGCGGAGGAGGGCCCCGTGCGCGACGACCGGCTCCGGCTCCTGTTCACCTGCTGCCATCCCGCGCTCGCCGAGCAGGCGCGGATCGCCCTGACCCTGCGGCTGCTCGGCGGCCTGAGCACGCAGCGGATCGCCCGCGCCTTCCTGGTGCCCGAGCCGACCATGGCGCAGCGCCTGGTCCGCGCCAAGGCGAAGATCCGCGACGCGCGCATCCCGTACCGGGTGCCCCGCGACGCCGACCTGCCCGACCGGCTCACGGGGGTCCTCGCCGTCGTCTACCTGATCTTCAACGAGGGGTACACCGGTGACGCCGCCCTGTGCGCCGAGGCGGTGCGCCTGGGCCGCCTGATCACGGAGCTGATGCCGGACGAGCCCGAGGCCACCGGCCTGCTGGCGCTGATGCTGCTCGTCGAGTCGCGCAGGGCGGCCCGGCTCGACGGGCGGGACGAGCTGGTCCCGCTGCCCGAGCAGGACCGTGACCGCTGGGACCGGGACCTGATCGCCGAGGGGCAGGACCTGGTCCGCCGCTGTCTGCGCCGCAACCGACCGGGGCCGTACCAGATCCAGGCGGCGATCCAGGCCGTGCACAGCGACGCGCCGACCGGCGCGGCCACCGACTGGGGACAGATCCTGCGCCTGTACGACCAGCTGACGGCGATCGCCCCGACCCCGGTCGTCGCCCTGAACCGGGCGGTGGCCGTCGCGGAGGTGGACGGTCCGAGCCGGGCCCTCGCACTCCGACGCGCTGGACCTCGACGGCTACCACGTCTTCCACGCGGTCCGCGCCGACCTGCTGCGCCGGCTCGGCCGCGACACCGAGGCCGTCAGGGCGTACGACCGGGCCCTCGCGCTCACCGAGAGCCCCGCCGAACGGGCCTGGCTGGACCGGCGGGCCCGGCGCCTCGAACCCTGACCGCCGTGTGACGGACCGGACACCCAAAGTCGTCTGCCTGCCGCAGGAATTACTTGGGCAGGTGAAAGGTTGGCATATACATCCGCCGAACGGACGAACGGACGAACGGACGAACGGATGGCCGGGCGGACGGACGGACGGCCTTCGAGCCGCCCGCCCGCCCGGCAGACCAACCGACCGACCAGCAGAAAAGCCGACCGACCCCCACCGCGCCGCGTCCCCCAGGCACGCGCATCACCAGCGAGGCACCGTGAACCAGCCCACCCCCGAGCAGCCCGCCGCCACCGTCGCCCGGCTGCGCGCCACCTTCCGTACCGGCCGCACCAAGCCCCTGGAGTGGCGCACGGCCCAGCTGCGCCGCCTGCGCGAGATGCTCACCGAGCACGGTCCCGACCTCGCCGCGGCCCTCCACGCCGACCTGGGCAAGAGCTCCACCGAGGCGCACCGCACCGAGATCGACTTCACGGTCCGCGAGATCGACCACACCCTCGACCACCTCACCGGCTGGCTGCGCCCCGAGCCGGCCCCCGTGCCCGCCCATCTGGGTGCGGACGCCTCGGCCTGGACGCAGTACGACCCGCTCGGTGTCGTTCTCGTCATCGCGCCCTGGAACTACCCGGCGCAGCTCCTGCTGGCACCCGTGGTGGGCGCGCTGGCAGCCGGCAACGCGGTGGTCGCCAAGCCCAGCGAGCTGGCCCCCGCCACGTCCGCCGCCCTGGCGCGGCTGCTGCCCGCCTACCTCGACACCGACGCGGTCGCCGTCGTGGAGGGCGGCATCCCGGAGACCACCGCCCTGCTCGCCGAGCGCTTCGACCACATCTTCTACACCGGCAACGGCACGGTCGGCCGGATCGTCATGCGGGCCGCCGCGGAGCACCTCACGCCGGTCACCCTCGAACTGGGCGGCAAGTCACCGGCGTTCGTCGACCGCGGCACCGACCTGGAGGTCGTCGCGGCCCGGCTCGCGAGCGGCAAGTTCCTCAACGCGGGGCAGACCTGCGTCGCCCCCGACTACGTCCTGACCGACCCGGAGACCGCCGCCGCCCTGGAGTCCGCGCTGACCCGCGCCGTCGAGGCGCTGTACGGCGCCGACCCGTCGGCCTCCGCCGAGTACGGCCGGATCGTCAACGAACGGCACTTCGACCGCCTTTCGGGCCTGCTCGACTCGGGCCGTGTCGTCGTGGGCGGCACCGGCGACCGCGCGTCCAAGTACCTCGCCCCCACCGTCCTGGCCGACGTCGATCCCACCTCGCCGGTCATGCGGGAGGAGATCTTCGGTCCCGTCCTGCCGATCGTCACGGTGCCGGGCCTGGACGAGGCGATCGACTTCATCAACGACCGCGACAAGCCGCTCGCCCTGTACGTCTTCAGCGAATCCGCCGACACCCGCGCGCGCATCGCCGCCGAGACGTCCTCGGGCGGACTCGGCCACGGCCTCCCGCTCGCCCATCTCACCGTGTCCGACCTGCCGTTCGGCGGCGTGGGCGAGAGCGGCACCGGCAGCTACCACGGGCGCTACTCGATCGAGACGTTCAGCCACCGCAAGGCGGTTCTGGAGAAGCCGCTGACCCCGGCCCGGTGACGTACGCACCGATATGTGCGGTGGCGAACGGGAGTTGATTGGTCTGGACCCTTGACTGGTACAGACCAAAGCGGTTGAGTATGGCTCCCACCCCCCACCACGGCCGCGCCCACGCCGTGCCGGGTCGCACCGGCACGCGCGTTCGGGGTCCGGCTCCGCCCTGCCCTCGTCCGGGTGCGGCCGTGTTCCGCAAAGGAGTTGTTCCTGTGTCGAGGCGCCGCATCTCCGCCGTGGTCACCGCACTCGTCCTCGGCAGCGCCGTGCCCGTGCTGCTGCCCGCCACACCCGCTTCCGCCGCCGCGTGTTCGAGCTATCCCGCCTGGACGGCCGGCCGGTCCTACGCGACCGGTGACATCGTGCGCTACACCGACGGCAAGGCCTACATCGCCGAGCACGACAACCCGGGCTACGACCCGACCATCAGCACCTGGTACTGGGACCCCTACGCCTGCGACACCGGCTCGGGAAACCCGTCCGGCAGCTTCGTGGTGAGCGAGGCCCAGTTCAACCAGATGTTCCCGAACCGGAACTCCTTCTACTCCTACAGCGGTCTCACCGCCGCCCTCAGTGCCTACCCGGGCTTCGCCAGGACCGGCAGCGACACGGTGAAGCGGCAGGAGGCCGCGGCCTTCCTCGCCAACGTCAACCACGAGACCGGCGGCCTGGTGTACGTCGTCGAGCAGAACACCGCCAACTACCCCCACTACTGCGACTGGAGCCAGTCGTACGGCTGCCCGGCCGGCCAGTCCGCCTACTACGGGCGCGGGCCCATCCAGCTCAGCTGGAACTTCAACTACAAGGCCGCGGGTGACGCGCTCGGCATCGACCTGCTCAACAACCCCTGGCTCGTGCAGAACGACTCCGCCGTGGCCTGGAAGACCGCGCTCTGGTACTGGAACACGCAGACCGGGCCCGGCAGCATGACCCCGCACAACGCGATGGTCAACGGCGCCGGCTTCGGGCAGACCATCCGCTCCATCAACGGCTCCCTGGAGTGCGACGGCAAGAACCCGGCGCAGGTGCAGAGCCGTGTGGACGCCTACCAGCGGTTCACGCAGATCCTCGCCACCGCACCGGGCGGCAACCTCTACTGCTGAGCCCGCCCGACACCCCGCCCGTCCACCGCCCGGGCTCCGGCCGGCCGCGGTGGACGGGCGCCGCCGTTCCCGTCTCCCGGCGAGGGCGACTGGCGACCCGGGGGTTTTACGTATAACGTCTCCGGTCGATCCCCACTCCGGAGAGGCCCCGATGAGACGTATCGCCCTGGTCACCCTCGTCGTCGACGACTACGACGAGGCGATCCGCTTCTACACCGAGGCCCTCGGTTTCCGGCTCGCCGAGGACACCGCCCGCCCCGACGGCTCCCGCTGGGTGGTCGTCCGGCCGGGCGCCGGGGACCAGGGCACCGACCTGCTGCTCGCCCGCGCCAAGGACGAGGCCCAGCGCGGCCGCGTCGGCGACCAGACGGGCGGCCGCGTCGGGTTCTTCCTGCACACCGACGACTTCGCCCGCGACCACGCCCGGATGCTCGCCGCGGGCGTGACCTTCCTGGAGGAGCCCCGCCACGAGCCGTACGGCTCGGTGGCCGTCTTCCGGGACCTGTACGGAAACCGCTGGGACCTGCTCCAGCCCGCCACCGACTGAGACCCACCTGCCGAGGAACACGCACATGACCGCGCCCCGCGTCGACACCGAGACCCTTCGCCGGCTGCCCAAGGCCGTCCTGCACGACCACCTCGACGGCGGCCTGCGCCCCGCCACGGTGGTGGAACTCGCCGAATCGGCCGGCCACCCCCTGCCGACGACCGACCCCGAAGCCCTGGCCGCCTGGTACGTCGAGGCCGCCGGCTCCGGTGACCTGGTGCGCTACATAGCCACCTTCGAGCACACCCTCGCCGTCATGCAGTCCCGCGAGGGCCTGCTGCGCACGGCCGAGGAGTACGTGCTCGACCTCGCCGCCGACGGCGTGGTCTACGGCGAGGTGCGCTACGCCCCCGAGCTGATGCTGAAGGGCGGGCTGGCCCTCCCCGAGGTCGTCGAGACCGTCCAGGAGGGCCTCGCCGCGGGCATGGCCCGGGCGGCCGCCGCCGGCACCCCGGTGCGTGTGGGGACCCTGCTGTGCGGGATGCGGATGTTCGACCGCACCCGCGAGATCGCGGACCTCGCCGTGGCCTTCCGGGACGGCGGGGTCGTCGGGTTCGACATCGCGGGTGCCGAGGACGGCTTCCCGCCCGCGGACCACCTCGCCGCCTTCGAGCACCTGCGGCGCGAGAGCGTCCCGTTCACCATCCACGCGGGCGAGGCGCACGGCCTGCCCAGCATCCACCAGGCGCTCCAGGTGTGCGGCGCCCAGCGCATCGGGCACGGCGTGCGCATCGCCGACGACATCGTGGACGGCAAGCTCGGCCGCCTCGCCGGCTGGGTCCGCGACCGCCGGATCGCCCTGGAGATGTGCCCGACCTCCAACCTCCAGACCGGCGCGGCCGACTCGATCGCCGGGCATCCCATCACCGCCCTGAAGGACCTGGGCTTCCGGGTCACCCTGAACACCGACAACCGGCTGGTGTCGGGCACGACGATGACCCGCGAGATGTCGCTGCTGGTGCAGGAGGCGGGCTGGACGGTCGAGGACCTGCGCACGGTCACGGTGAACGCGCTGAAGAGCGCCTTCGTCCCGTTCGACGAGCGCGAGGCCCTCATCCGAGACGTCGTCCTGCCGGCCTACGAGGCGGCGCTCTGAAGCAGTCCCCGCAGATAGGCGGCCTGTCCGATGTGCTGGAGATCGTCGGACAGGACGCTGACCAGCCGGACGCCGAGGGTGACCGGCGGGTCCCAGCGCTCGTCCACGACCCGCTCGAAGTCCTCGCTGCTCAGCCCGCGCAGGAACGTCACGCTCTGTTCGTGCACGGCGTCGTGGTAGCCGGTCAGCAGGTCCCCGGAGTCGACCCGTACCTTCGCGACCTGCCCGGCGCTGTGCCCGTAGCCGGTGACCTTGCGCGGCAGGTCGAGCCCGAAACGCTTCTCCCAGTCCTGTGACAGCCACACCTGGTCGAGTCCGGCGGCGTCCGCGACATGGTCGTCCTGGACCCGGGTGAGGTGCCAGACCAGCCAGGCCATGGAGTTGGCGTCCGGCGCGGGCCGCGCGTTGAGCACCTCCGCGGGCAGGCCGTCGACGGCGGCGTGGACTTCTTCCCTGATGCGGTTGTATCCGTCGATGAGGATGTCCTTTGCATGCATACCGTCCACCATCGCGCATCCCGCTCCGTCATGCGCCCGGAACCCCGCTCCCGCGGGCAACCCGGCCGTACCCGGCCCGGGATCAGGAGGGGTGGGCCCCTTCCCGGGGCGCCGTCGGGCCACCGGTCTCCAGCAGTTCCATCAGGGCCCGGGCGGCCGGGCTGGTCGTCTGCGGGGGCGGCAGCAGCGCCACCGTCTCGTAGGCCGCGTCGCCGGTCCCCTCGAGCGGGATCGCCGCGAGGGACGCGCGCTTGTGCCGGAAGTGGGCCGGCACGACGGCGATGCCGAGGTCCTCGTCCACCAGGTCGAGCAGCCCGTGCACGTCGTTGACCTCCAGCGTGACCGTGCGCCGCACGCCCGCCGCGGCGAACGCGGCGTCGGTCGTGCGGCGCGGCCCCCAGTCGTGGTGGAAGTCGACGAACACCTCGTCGCCCAGGTCCTGCGGGGTCACGGCCGCACCCGCGGTCGCCAGCCGGTGGGAGGGATGGCACAGCACGGTCATCGGTTCACTGGTCAGCCGTACGGAACACAGCTGGTCGCCGTCCGAGGGGGTGCGCACCGCGAACGCCAGGTCCAGGCGGCCGGCCGCGACCTCCTCCGCCAGCGCGCCCGAGCCCGCCTGCCGCAGCCGGATCTCCACCGCCGGATGGCGGCGCCGGAACGCGGCCAGCAGCTTCGCCACGGGGACGCCCGCGATGCACTGCTCGGTGCCCAGCGCGAGGGTGCCGCGCAGCACACCCTGCACCGCGGCGACGGCCTCGTGGGCCGCCCGCACCTGTGCCAGGATGCGTTCCGCCTCGCCCAGCAGCGCCCGCCCGGCTTCCGTGAGCGTCACCCTGCGTGTGGTGCGCACGAACAGCGGGGTCCGCAGTTCCCGCTCCAGGGCCCGGACCGAGGCCGACAGACCGGACTGTGACACCCTGAGCCGTTCGGCGGCCCGGGTGAAGTGCCGGTCCTCGGCGACCGCGACGAAGTGCTGGAGGTGGCGCAGTTCCATGATTGAGAAGCCTATCCGCTGAATTCCATCGGATTCTCCTGTTGGACCGCTGCCTCCGGGTCGCGAAGGATGGGAGCGGCGTCCTGGGTCTCCCGGGCACCCGCACCCGTGCCAACCCCTCTGGAGTCGCGTTGTACACCGCACACCCCGACCGTTACGCGGACATGCCCTACCGGCGCACCGGACGCAGCGGCCTGAAGCTCCCCGCGCTGTCGCTCGGCCTGTGGCACAACTTCGGCCCGGACCGCCCGGTCGAGACGCAGCGCGCCATCCTGCGCCGCGCGTTCGACCTCGGTGTCACCCACTTCGACCTGGCCAACAACTACGGCCCGCCGCCCGGTGCCGCCGAGTCCGCGCTGGGCGAGGCCCTCAGGGCCGACTTCGCGTCGTACCGCGACGAGCTGGTCATCTCCACCAAGGCCGGCTACCTGATGTGGCCCGGCCCGTACGGCGAGTGGGGTTCGCGCAAGTACCTGCTGTCCTCGCTGGACCAGAGCCTGACCCGGATGGGCCTGGAGTACGTCGACATCTTCTACTCGCACCGCCCGGACCCGGAGACTCCCCTGGAGGAGACGATGGGCGCCCTGCACACGGCGGTCCAGCAGGGCAAGGCGCTGTACGCCGGTGTCTCCAACTACTCGCCGGAGCAGACCCGCGAGGCCGCCCGCATCCTCGGCGAGCTGGGCACTCCGCTGCTCATCCACCAGCCCCGCTACTCGATGCTGGACCGGCGCCCCGAGGACGGTCTGCTGGACGCCCTCGACGAGCTCCAGGTCGGCTCCATCGCCTACTCGCCGCTGGAGCAGGGCCTCCTCACCGGCCGCTACCTCGACGGCATCCCCGAGGGCTCGCGGGCGGCGAGCGACAGCCCGTTCCTGAACTCCGACGCCGTCACCGAGGAGCTCGTAGGACGGCTGCGTGCCCTGGACGACCTGGCGAGGTCCCGGGGGCAGTCCCTGGCCCAGATGGCGCTGGCCTGGGTGCTGCGCGGCGGCCGGGTCACCTCGGCCCTGGTCGGCGCGAGCAGCCCGCAGCAGCTGGCGGACAGCGTCGAGGCCATCCGCAACCTCGACTTCGACGCGGACGAACTGGCCCGGATCGACGCGCTCGTCAAGGGCTGACGCGTCCGGGGCACGGCGTGCCGAGAGGTCCCGGAGGCGATCGTCCGCCTCCGGGACCTCCGTCACGGTCCCAAGGGCTGTCCCGCAATTCCCGGCGGGCGCGCGGCGACAGCTACGGCGCCTCGCCGCGTTGTCGGGTCGCCCGGATACGCCCAGTATGAGGACGACCCTCCGCCTTCCGATGCACCGCATCTGACCCCGCGCGCCGGTCCACGGGAATTGCGGGACGGCCCTCAGCCGTTCAGCCGCTCCTCCAGCCGTACGGTCACCGTGTCGCCCTCGCCCTTGCCGAGCACCTTGCGCAGCTCGGCCTTCACGGGCAGCTTGTGGGTGCCGTCGCCCAGGGCCATGAAGGAGCTGCGGAACGGGTGCCCGTCCATCGTGCCGCGCACCTTCACGAGGCCGCGGGTGCCGAAGAACTCGGCGGACCCGGGCCACACGAGGTAGGTCCAGCCGCCGTCGCTCGGGCTGGTGCGCAGTACGGCGGTGAACTCCTCGTCCAGCCGTGTGGTCGTAGCCATGTCGTCCTCCGCTCGCCGGTCCCCGTGTTCATGAGACCGCCGGGAGCGGCGGAACTCATCGCGGACGGGGGCACCGGCTCAGGCGGCTCCCTCGGGCAGCCGGTCCAGGAAGCCCAGCACGGCGCGGATCCGGCCGTCGGGGTCGAGGGTGATCACGTCGGAGCCGGCCACCGGGGCGGCGCCGTCGGTCTCGCTCACCAGTTCCCAGGAGAAGCGGGCCGTGTCGTGGTGGCCGTCGACGGCGCCGATGGGCCGGAAGGCGAAGCCGGGGAACTGCCCCTGGGCCGCCGCGATCACGGCCGCGATGTCCTCGTGGCCGCTGACGTCGGCCAGCGGGTCGGTGTAGCCGCCGTCCGCGGTCCAGGCGGCGGCCACCGCCTTGGCGCGCGCCTGGGGCTCGCGGGCGTTCCAGGCCTCGAAGTAACGGGCGACGGCGTGCGCGTGACGGTCGGTGTGTGCGGACATGGGCGATCGACCTCCAGGAGATGTCTGTGCTGGTGGGAGCGGGGGAGTGGTGGTCGTTCCCCCGTACCGCAACCATGCCCGCGGCGCCGACGCCGGTCGATTACTCCCCAGGTAATGACGACCCCTCACGCCCATCCGTCAGCTTTCGGCCAGGAAGTGGGGTGAATATGCCAGGAGAGTGGCCAAAAAGTCGTGGTGACAGTGTTTCGGCAGTGAACATACTCAACAGTTGAAGGACTTCACGTCGAGCGAAGCAACGATCACACACCGCAACACGAGTCACGCGAGTCACACAAGTCACACGAGCCGCACGAGCCGCACCCGAAAGAGAGGCCCTGCCGAGAGGCGAGCGACGCTACGGGGGAGTGAAACGTGCACGACGAATTCCTGTGCCACGTCACGGCGTACGGCACCTGCGCCGGCCGGCGTATCGGCGTACCCCTGGGCACGTACCGGGCGCCGACCCTCGCCCTCGCCCTGTGGTGGCTGCGCGACCGTGCCTCCTGGATGGCCGACCGGCTCGACCCCCGGCCCGAGGCGGCACACTTCCCGCCGAGCGCGCTCGTCCCGGTCTCCGACACCGTGCTCGACGTGCCCGCCGTGCTGCGGGCCTGGTGCGGCGACGCGGCCCGGCAGGAACTGGTCGCGGACGGGCTGGCGGCCGGACGGCTGGTGCGGATCGCCGTCAGCGACGACACCACCGAGTACGAGCTGATGGCCGAGTCCGTCGACGCCCTCCGCATGCAGCGCACCACCCCCGGCCTGGTCGTACCCGTCGCCTGACCGCTCCCGTCCCCGGGGCGGACGGTTCAGCGACGCGGGCGGCGTGCCGTCAGCACCACCGCGTCGACCGCCACCAGCCTCCACACCCTGGGCGGAGGTACGGCACCGTAAGCGGCGTCACGGGATCTCGTGGAGTGCGCGGCGCGAGTCGGGGTACCAGGACTGGTGCAGAAGCGTCCGGCCAGTCCGGCCTCCTAGAGAGAAACGTATGACCGACCATCTGGACGGGGCAGTGATACCGACTGGTTTCGACGTGCCCGTGGAACCCCTGCGCCGGGCGGCGCACTACACCGGTGAACCGGGGTCCATCGCCGACGCCCGGCGCTTCGCCGCGCTCTTCATGGAACAGCTCACGACCGAGTGGTGCGCCGAGATCGACCGGCAGGCCCACGACGAGGTGCTTCTGGTGGTGAGTGAGCTGGTCACCAACGCCGACCGGCACAGCGGCGGGCCCTACATCCTGGAGCTGGAGGGGACCAGCGCCTCGGTCCTGGTGGCCGTCTGCGACAGCAGCGCCGTCCTGCCCCGGCGTTTCCCGCGTGATCCCCAGCGGATCGGCCGGCACGGCCTGGAGATCGTGCACGCGCTCGCGGCCGAGATCGCCGTGGAACGGGTGCCGGTCGGCAAGCGGGTCACCGCCGCCGTACGTCTGGCCCCGCCTGCCTGAGCCGCTCCCGACCGCCCGCCGTCCAAACCCGCACACGAAGCCCCACCGAACGCGAGTGCCGCCCCACACCTGAAGGTGGGGCGGCACCCGCTTGTGCGGTCTCTTCGCTCAGGCGCAGCCGAGCTCGCCCAGCATGCCCTCGCGCAGCCGGGTGATGATCCGCTTGATCAGCCGCGAGACGTGCATCTGCGAGCAGCCGAGCAGCTCGCCGATCTCCGCCTGGGTGGCCTCCTCCACGAACCGCATGTGGATGATCTGCCGGTCGCGCTCGCTCAGCTCCGCCATCAGCGGGGCCAGCGACTGGAAGTCCTCGACGAGGCGCAGCCCCTCCTCCTCCACGCCGATGAAGTCGGCGAGCACGGCCTCGCCGCCCTCGGCACCGTCACCGGTGAGCGCGGCGTCCAGGGACGAGGAGTTGTAGCCGTTGGAAGCGATCTGGGCCTCGACCACCTCCTTCTCGGAGATGTTCATCAGCGTGGCCAGCTCGGCGACGGTCGGGTCGCGGTCCAGGCGGCTGGCGAGTTCCTCGCGCGCCTTGGCCAGCTCGACCCGCAGCTCCTGCAGCCGCCGCGGCACGTGCACCGCCCAGGTGGTGTCCCGGAAGAACCGCTTTATCTCACCCACGATGTAGGGCAGCGCGAACGACGTGAACTCGACCTCGCGCGCCAGCTCGAAACGGTCGATCGCCTTGATCAGACCGATCATGCCGGTCTGGACGATGTCCTCCATGTCGTCGCCGCGACCGCGGAAGCGGCCGGCCGCGAACCGCACCAGGGACATGTTCATCTCGATGAGGGTGTTGCGCGCGTACTGGTACTCGTGCGTTCCCTCCTCGAGTTCCGTCAGGCGCCTGAAGAACTGGCGGGACAGCTCGCGCGCGTCCCGCGGAGCCACGGTCCTCGGGTTGGCGATTCCCGGCAGCGGACCGTCACTCGTCGTCCTGGTGCTGGTGAACTCGGCTGTCTCCTCGACGACCTGTGCCTCCGGCCGGATCACGGCGGTGTCCATTACCTCTCCCCAAGTCACGGCATCTGCCTCTACGGCCTCAGTTGTGCTGGTCCCTGTCCGGGTCGCGCGGCTTGCCGTGTACCCGGTCCACGGCGACGTATGCACACATCGGCCGCAGGGGGCGGCGGACCGCCCGTAAGACCTTCTCTCCAGCGGTTACCCGGGTTGCGGCGGACCATGCCCGCCGATCGCCCGCGTGTCGGAGAATTCACGGCGCGGCCGTTCCCGACGCCGGTTCCGGCGCGGTGACCGGCGTCGCTGAGGCGGAGACCGCGCCGCCCGGCGGGCCGTCGGCCGGGTCGGACACGTCCGTCCGGCCCGGGGAGAGCCCGTCAGGGGAGCAGGTTCCCGACCTCCAATCTGTCACTCCCCGGCCGGGCGCGCCACCCGGTCCGGACGGGCCCGAGCATTGGCCGCACGACCGGTGGATTCCCCCCAGGGCGGAACGCCGCTCCCTTCCGCCACGGCCGGGAATACCTAGGCTGAGAGGGTGAGCAACCAAGCGCCCCACGAAGCCCGCGTCATCCCGCTGCGCGCACCGACCGCGCGCCCGGCCGCCGCACCGGCGCCACCGGTCCCCGCCGCCAGGGAGCCGCTGTGGCGTGACCTGGTGGGCGACGTCCTGCGGCGTGAACGCCTCGCGCAGGAACGCACGCTCAAGGACGTCGCCGACGCGGCCCGGATCTCCATGCCGTACCTCTCGGAGGTGGAGCGCGGCCGCAAGGAAGCCTCGTCGGAGGTCCTCGCGGCCGCCGCCCGGGCGCTCGGCCTCGGCCTCGGCGACCTGCTGTCGCTGGCCCAGGGCGAGCTCACCCGGCACTCCGCCCGCCGCCACGGCAGGAGCCGGACGGCGACCACTCCGTCGTACGACGGACTGTGCCTGGCCGCCTGACGGCGCCGCCGCCCTGCCGACGGCGTACGCGCCCGGCGCCCCCCGAAGCCACCGGGCGCCGGGCACACACCCGGCCGTGTCTCAGGCCGGTACCAGGCGCCGGCTGAGCACCTCGTCCGCCAGGCCGTAGGCCACGGCCTCCTGCGCGGTGAAGACCTTGTCGCGGTCCATGTCGGCGCGCAGGGTCGCGATGTCGTGGTGGGTGTGCCGCGCCAGCACCTCCTCGACCTGCGAGCGGATCCGGGTCATCTCCTTGGCCTGGAGGGCGAGGTCGGTGACCGTGCCCTGCTGTCCACCGCTGGCCGGCTGCCCGAGCAGCACGCGCGCGTGCTCCAGGACGAACCGCCGTCCGGGGTCCCCGCCGGCCAGGAGCACCGCGGCCGTGGACGCCGCCTGGCCGACGCAGAAGGTCGAGACGGGCGCCTGGATGAACGTCATCGTGTCGTAGATCGCCATCAGCGAGGTGAACGAGCCGCCGGGCGAGTTGAGGTAGACGGAGAGCTCCTGGTCCGGGGCCGCCGACTCCAGATGGAGGAGTTGCGCGATGACGACGTTGGCGACGCCGTCGTCGATCTCGGTGCCGAGGAAGATGATCCGCTCGGACAGCAGCCGGCTGAACACGTCGTAGGACCGCTCGCCCTGCGGGGTCCGCTCGACGACGTTCGGGATCGTGTAGCTGCCCATGTCACAGTCCCATCCGTCGTCGTGCGGCGGCCGGGCGGACGTCCGTGAGGGACTCCACGACCCGGTCCACCATGCCGTACTCCCTGGCCTCCTCGGCCGTGAACCAGCGGTCGCGGTCACCGTCGCGGGAGATGGTCTCGGCGCTCTGGCCGGTGTGCTCGGCGGTGATCCGCTCGATGGTCCGCTTGGTGAACTCCAGGTTCTCCGCCTGGATCTCGATGTCCGCGGTGGTGCCGCCGATGCCCGCCGACGGCTGGTGCATCATCACCCGGGCGTTGGGCAGCGCGTAGCGCTTGCCGGGCGCACCGACGCTGAGCAGGAACTGCCCCATGCTCGCGGCGAAGCCCATGGCGAGGGTGGAGACGTCGTTGGGGATCAGCCGCATCGTGTCGTAGATCGCGAGGCCGGCGTGCACCGAGCCGCCGGGGCTGTTGATGTACAGGCCGATGTCGGTGCGCGGGTCCTGCGCGGACAGGATGAGCAGTTGCGCGCAGACCCGGTTCGCGGAGACCTCGTCGACCTGGGTGCCCAGCAGGACGATGCGCTGGTCGAGCAGTTGGGCGGCCAGGTGGTCGTCGAACCGGGTCGCGGGGGTGTCGCCGTCCTCGGCCCGCGGCATCCGGGCCGGGGCGGGAGGGGTGGTGAGTGGGGACATCGGCGCTCCTCGTCGAGTCGTCGGAGGGATCGGACGCGGCGGTGGTCGCCGCGGTCTCCACTCTCGGGGGCACTCCGCCGCCGCGGCCGGTTTCTCGGCCCGCGGCAGATTCGCCGACGGCAGAGCGCTCAGACCGTGCCCTTCTCCCGCAGCCCGCGGAAGAACGTGCGTACGTCGCCGACCAGCAGGTCCGTCTCCTCCATCGCCGTGAAGTGGCCGCCGCGGTCGAACTCGGTCCAGCGCACCAGGTTCTCGGTGCGCTCGGCCTTGTGCCGCGGGGGAAGCTGCGGCTCGGCCGGGAAGAGGGCGAGTGCGGTCGGGACCGCGGACGGCTCGGTGGGGGCGGCCGCGCGGCCGGTGGCGTGCGCCCGCTCGTAGTAGACGCGGGCCGACGAACCGGCCGTCCCGGTCAGCCAGTACGGCATCGCGTCGGTCAGCAGCCGGTCCCGGTCCACGGCCTCCTCGGGCAGCTCCCGCGAGTCGGCCCACTCCCTGAACTTCTCGATGATCCAGGGCAGTTGGCCCACGGGCGAGTCGGTGAGGCCGTATGTCAGAGTCTGCGGCCGGGTGGACTGCTGGACGGCGTAGCCCGTGCCCTCGCGCGACCACGCGCTCCACCGGTGCCAGCAGGTGAGCGTGTTCTCCCGCTCCTCGGGGCCGAGCGCGGCCGGTTCCCCGGGGGTCGGCTCGGTGGTGGCCTGCGCGCCGGGCGGCAGGTCGAGGTGGACGCCGATGACCCGCTCGGAGTGCGCGCGGCCCCGCTCGCGGGAGATCGCCGCGCCCCGGTCGCCGCCCTGCGCGCCGAAGCGCGGGTAGCCGAGCCGCCGCATCAGCTCCGCCCACGCGTCGGCGATCCGCCCGGCCTCCCAGCCGGTGTCCGGCGTGGGCCCCGACAGGCCCGGGATGCTCGCTGCGACGACGTGGAACGCGTCGGCCGGGTCGCCGCCGTGGGCGGCCGGGTCGGCGAGCGGCCCCACCACGTCGAGGAACTCCACGACCGACCCCGGCCGGCCGTGCGTGACGATCAACGGGGGTGGCGCCGGGCTCGGGGGAGTGGACGGGTACGAAGTGGACGTTCGCCCTGTCGATGGTGGTGGTGAACCGCGGCCACGCGTTGAGCTGTTCCTCGGCCGCCCGCCGGTCGTAGGAGTGCCGTCAGTGCCGCACCAGTTCCCGCAGGTGGTCCGCGGGCACACCGCAGGACCGGCCGACCCCGGGCAGCGCGTCCGGCCGGCGGGTGCGGTCGAGCCGGTCGAACAGGTCGCCGAGGTCGCGCTGGGGTACGGCGAGGCGGAACGGGTTGATGCTGTCTGCGGGCGTGGACGTCATGCCGGCGATGCCGTTTCGCAACCGGGTGGGGCCATCTGGAGGAGTCGTCCGTCCGACCGATGAGTTATGGGGCGACGATCGGTCGACACATCAGACGACCGCGTTCCACGCACCAGGAGGTACTCATGGCCACCGACGGATTCACCACCTGTCTCTGGTTCGACGGGCAGGCCGAGAAAGCCGCCCACTACTACGTCTCGGTTTTCAAGAACTCCGGCATCGGGCGGATCGGCCGCTACACGGACGGCGGTCCGGGGGAGCCCGGCTCGGTGATGGCGGTGGAGTTCACGGCGAACGGCCAGAAGTTCGTCGGTCTCAACGGCGGACCGCAGTTCACGTTCAGCGAGGCGATCTCCTTCCAGATCTTCTGCGAGGACCAGGAGGAGATCGACCACTACTGGGACAGGCTCACCGAGAACGGCGGCGAGCCCGGCCCCTGCGGCTGGCTCAAGGACCGCTACGGCGTGTCCTGGCAGATCGTCCCCGACCGGCTGATCGGCATGATCAGCGATCCCGACCAGGAGAAGGCGTCCCGCACCACCAAGGCCATGATGGCGATGGGCAAGCTCGACATCGCCGCCCTGGACAAGGCGTACGCGGGGGAGTGAACCCACCGGCCGCGGCGGCCGCCCCGCCCGTCAGGGCGCGGCCGGCCGCTCGGCCAGGATCTCCCTGATCACGTGCCGGGAGTTCGCGGCCAGGGGCGGGTTGGTGTCCCGGTAGTAGGGGAGCTGGATCAGCGACACCGACAGAGCCCAGCCGCGGCCGCGCGCCCACTCGGCGTCACCGGCGCCGACCGCCCGCCGGAAGGTGTCCCGCGCCGGCCCCGGCAACAGGTTCCAGGCGATCATCAGATCGACGGCGGGATCGCCCACGCCGACGGTGCCGAAGTCGATGACGGCGCTCAGCCGCCCCCGCGTCACCAGCACGTTCCCGGGCATCAGGTCGCCGTGCGCCCAGCGGCCGGGGCCGTCGTGCTCCGGGGCGCCCAGCGCCTCCTGCCAGCGGGCCGACACGGCGACGGTGTCGATGCACCCCGCCAGCAGGCCGATGGCCTCACGGGTGGAGGTGTCCCGGGCGGCGAGCGGCACGCCGCGGCTGTTCGGCGGGCCCTCGCGCGGGTCGGTCCGGCGCAGCGCGAGGACGAACCCGGCGAGGTCCCGGGCGAGGGTGTGCGGCTCCCGCACCGCGCCGGCGACCGGGTTGCCGCCCTCCAGCCAGCGGTAGACCGACCAGGGCCAGGGGAAACCCGGGCCCGGTCCGCCGTGGCCGAGGGGCTCGGGCACGGGCACGGGCAGCGAGGGCGCCAGCCGCGGCAGCCAGCGCTGTTCGTGCGCCACGCTCCGCACGGCTCCGGGGTGCCGGGGCAGCCGCACCACCTTGTCCGTGCCCAGCCGGAACATGGCGTTCTCGGTCCCGGAGGAGGCCAGGCGCTCGACGGGCAGTCCCGCCCACCCGGGGAACCGCCCGGCGACCAGGCGGCCCACCAGGCCGGCGTCGAGGTCCACTTCGTCGGGGTGCATCTTCATGGCACACATGCCCGCCATCCCAGCGCCCGGCCGCCGGGAAGTCGAACGATTTGACGGCCGCGGCGCACGGTCACCGATCCCCGCCGGCCCGCCTGCACCGGCTCCATGACCCGCTCCCGGCCGCGGGCCCGTCGCTTCGCCGCGCGGGTGGGCGAACCGCTCGCTAGCGTGAGGAACCGGACCATCCACCGATTCGGAGAGGCCGCTGCCATGGCCGTACAACCTGAGGGAACGCCCTGTTGGGCCGACGCGATGTTCGGCGACGTCGAGGGAGCCAAGAGCTTCTACGGCGACGTCCTCGGCTGGACCTTCGGCGAGTCGTCGTCGGAGTACGGCAACTACACCCAGGCCTACGCCGACGGGAAGGCGGTCGCCGCCGTCGTACCGCCGATGTCGGGTCAGGAGGGCCATTCGCAGTGGTGCCTGTACTTCGCGTCCCAGGACGCGGCCGCCACCGCCGGCCGGATCCGCGAACACGGCGGCGAGGTGCTGATGGAGCCGATGCAGGTCGGCGACTTCGGCACGATGTGCCTGGCGCGCGATCCGAGCGGCGTCGTGTTCGGCCTGTGGCAGGGCGGCACCCACGAGGGCTTCGAGGCACCGCCCGAGCAGACCGGCGCGTACTGCTGGGCCGAGGTCTTCACCCGTGAACCGGAGAAGTCGGACACGTTCCTCACCGCCGTCTTCCCCTACACGGCGAAGCAGATCGACGACGCGGCGGTCGACTTCCGCATGTTCGACCTCGGGGACCGGACCGTCCTCGGCCGGATGCGGATGACCGAGGACTTCCCGCCCGAGGTGCCGCCCTACATCAACGTCTACTTCTCGGTCGACAACTGCGACGACGCCGTCGCCCGGGCCACCAAGCTCGGCGGCATCCTGCGGTTCGGCCCGATGGACAGCCCCTTCGGCCGGTTCGCCGCGCTCAGCGACCCGCAGGGCGCGTCGTTCTCGGTCATCGACCTCCGCAGGACCGAGGGCGACCTGCCGAGGACGACCGACGTCTGAGGACCCGCGGGTGAGACCCCTCGCGATCAGCGGCCCGGCCCGCCCGTGGCATGATCGGTCCCATGCGTGAACGTGTGGTGGCCGCGTGCGACGGGGCTTCGAAGGGAAACCCGGGACCGGCGGGCTGGGCCTGGGTGGTGGCGGACGAGACGGAGACACCGGCCCGCTGGGAGGCCGGACCGCTCGGCAAGGCCACCAACAACGTCGCCGAACTCACGGCGCTGGAGCGCCTGTTGACGGCCACCGCGCCGGACGTACCGCTGGAGATCCGGATGGACTCGCAGTACGCCATGAAGGCCGTCACCACCTGGCTGCCCGGCTGGAAGCGCAACGGCTGGAAGACCTCCGGCGGCAAGCCGGTTGCCAACCAGGAGCTGGTCGTCCGCATCGACGAACTGCTCGGCGGGCGCTCCGTGGAGTTCCGTTACGTGCCCGCCCACCAGGTCGACGGCGACCCGCTCAACGACTTCGCCGACCGGGCCGCCAGCCTGGCGGCGATCGTCCAGGAACCGGCGGGCAGCGCCCTCGGCTCGCCGGAACCACCGCCCTCACCGGACACCCCGCCCTCCGCCGCCCCGCGCCGTGGATCCGGCAAGGGCAAGGCGTCGGGCGGGGCGAAGGCGTCGGGCACTCCCGCGCGGACCATCAAGGCGAAGTTCCCCGGCCGCTGCGTCTGCGGACGCTCCTACGCGGCCGGGGAACCCATCACCAAGAACGCTCAGGGCTGGGGCCACCCGGACTGCCGTACCGAGGCGGCCGGGTAGCGCTCGCAGGGGACGGTCAGACGACCGTGCCGCGCCAAATGCCGGTCTCCCGGCCGCGCTCCTCGATGAACTTCTTGAAGCGCTCCAGGTCACCCTTGGTCTGGCGCTTCACGAACCCGAGCTTGTCGCCGACGGTCTCGGCGATGCCGTCCGGGTGGAAGTCCAGCTGGAGCATGACCTTGGTGTGCTCCTCGCCCAGCCGGTGGAACGTCACCACACCGGCCTGGGTGGCTTCACCGGAGACCGTGGTCCAGGCGACGCGCTCGTCCGGGATCTGCTCCGTGATCTCCGCGTCGAACTCCCTGTGCACGCCGTTCACGCTGGTCACCCAGTGAGTGAGCGTGTCGGAACGCTGCTCGATGCGATCCACGCCGCTCATGAACTCGGGGAAGGTCTCGAACTGCGTCCACTGGTTGTAGGCGGTGTGGACGGGGACGTCGACCTCGATGGATTCCTCGACCTGCGACACGCGTGAGTCACTCCTTCGTCTTCTCGGCGGTTGGGTGCCGGTCGGGTACCCGCGAGGTGCGGGGCAAACCGCCGTGCGCCGCCCGTCAGTCGGTGTCGAAGGTGTAGTGGACGGTGTGGTCGAGCAGGTCGGCCGGACGCACGTCGTTCCACGGCTTCATCGTCTCGTCCAGGTCAACGACGTCCGGTGTGCCGCCGGTCGGGACGTAACCGGCCCCGGGATGCCGACGCTGCCACTGCGCCCAGAGCTTGTCGATGTAGGCGTGATGCAGCCAGAACACAGGGTCGTTGGGGGAGACGCCGGTCGCCATCTGCCCGCCGACCCACACGTGCACCCGGTTGTGCAGGTTGACCCCGCGCCACCCCTCCAGGTGGTTGCGGAAGCCGTCCGAGCCGCTGTTCCAGGGCGCCATGTCGTACGCCGCCATGGACAACACCGACTCCACCTCGGACCGGGTGGGCAGTTCGCGCACGCCGGTGCCGAGGGAACGCCGCAGATACGTACGGCCGTCCACCCGCACGGTGAGCGGCCAGTTGCCGGCGGACGCGGCGAACGGCCCGTCCATCACCCGGCCGTCCAGACTGCGCCCGCTCCCACCGAGGAAGTCCGGCGCCCACAGCGAGGAACGCGGCGAGCGGTCGGTGCTCCAGTCCCAGTACGGCAGCGCCACGGACGGGTCCACCGACTGCAGGGCCCCCTCGAAGTCGAGCAGGAATCTGCGGTGCCAGGGCAGGAAGGAGGGCGAACGGTGCCCGGTGCGCTCGCCGTTGTCGGTGTCACCGACGATGAAGGCGTTGTGCGTGGTGACGAACCGGTCGTAGCGGCCACTGCGTTTGAGTTCGAGTACGGCGTCGACGAGGCGCCGCTTCTCGTCGGTGGTCAGACTCGCCTGGTTCTTGCGGACGGTCATGCGCGGATGCTCCCAAGGTGCGGGTCGTGCGGGGTGGTTGAGCGAACACGGTCGCGGCCGGAGCGACAGGCGGACAGGCCGGGTCCCGGGCGTCCGGGGCCCGGTGCCGCTGTCTCCCTTGGTGGGCCGGTCAGTTGGCGGGGAAGGGCAGGAGCGCGGCGCCCTGCAGCTCGTCGACCGCGGCGCGGGCGGCGGCGCGAGGCGTGGCCACCGGGGCGTAGTGGCTGACCACGCTGATCCAGCTGCCGTCGGCGTTGCTCATCACGTGCAGCTCGACCCCGTCGACGAACACGGCGTAACCACCGCCGTGATGGTGGCCGCCCCCGGCCGCCGCGCGGCCCTGTATGCGTCGGCCCCGGTAGACCTCGTCGAACTCCTCGGGGGCGGGGTGGCGATGGGGGGAGGGAGACGCGGGGGAAGCCGGGGTGGCGGCGCGGGCGGTGCCTGCCGGGACGCCGGTCGCGGCGGCGAGGGCGGCCGTCGCGGTCAGCGCGCGGCGCCTGCTGAGGTCGGGCATACGGATCTCCGGACGTGGGTTCGGTTGACGACTCCGTATGCCTATAGGGCTGCTGGAGAGCGGGAGAAATCACCCGGGAGTGGTTGGCCCGGATCACGACAATTGCTCACAAGTCGTGCAGCGTTGAACGAAGTTGATCTTGCTGTGGGTCGGGTCCGCCTCCCCCGGAAGAGGGAATTCCTCCTGCCCGGAGCGGCCTTTTCGATGATCTTTCTCGGGCGGGCGCACCCCGAGTGGCCTGCCTCACGCGGGGAAAGTGGCGCGAACGCGAAGGTGCGGCGAGCCGTTTCAGGGCTGCTACCCTGCGCTGTCAATTGACCACAGTGTGTGACTTCTAGGGGTGTGCGTGAAGGTCGCCTGCGTCGGCGGCGGGCCCGCCGGCCTGTATCTCTCGATCCTGCTGAAGAAGCAGGACCCGTCCCACGACATCACCGTCTACGAGCGCGACCCGGAGGGCTCGACCTACGGGTGGGGTGTGACCTACTGGCGCGGGCTGCTCGACAGGCTCCACGACCACGACCCCGAATCGGCCCGCGCCCTCGACGAGCACTCGGTCCGCTGGAACGAGGGTGTCGCCCGGGTCCGGGACGCGGCGACGCGGCATCCCGGTGACGAGGGATTCGGCATCGGCCGGCACCGCCTGCTGGAGATCCTCGCCGACCGGGCCCGCTCGCTCGGCGTACGCCTGGAGTTCGAGCACGAGGTCACCGACCGCGACCTGCCCGACGCCGACCTCGTGGTGGCGGGCGACGGAGTCCACAGCGCCCTGCGCACCCGGCACGCCGACCACTTCGGCACCGAGACCCGGGCCGGCCGCAACCAGTACGTCTGGCTCGGCACCAGCAAGGTCTTCGACTCCTTCACCTTCGCCTTCGTGGAGACCGGCCACGGCTGGATCTGGTGCTACGGCTACCCCTTCGACCCCGAGCGCAGCACCTGCGTCGTCGAGTGCGCCCCCGAGACCTGGACGGGGCTCGGCCTGGACGTGGCGAACGAGGCCGACGGACTGGCCCTGCTGGAGAAACTCTTCTCCGGTGTGCTGGACGGCCACCCCCTCATCGGCCGGTCCTCCGGCGGCGGTGGCGCCCAGTGGCTCACCTTCCGCACCCTCACCAACCGCACCTGGTGGCGCGGCAACCTCGTCCTGATGGGCGACGCCGCCCACACCACGCACTACTCCATCGGCGCCGGCACCACACTCGCCCTGGAGGACGCCGTCGCCCTGGCGGGAGCGCTGGGCCGGCACGCGGAGCTGCCCCGCGCGCTCACCGCCTACGAACAGGAACGCAGGTCGGCCCTGCTGTCCATCCAGAGCGCGGCCCGCTACAGCGCCCAGTGGTACGAGAACCTGCCGCGCTACATCCACCTGCCCCCCGAGCAGATGTTCGCCCTGCTCGGCCAGCGGCACTCGCCCCTGCTGCCGTACGTACCGCCGCAGCTCTACTACCGCGTCGACCGGGCCGCGGGGCGGCTGGAGACGCTGCGCCGGTTCAAGCGCTGGCTCGGACCGAAGGTCGCCCGGACCGTGCACGCCCGGGCGCTCGCCTCCCGCGAGTAGGCCGCACACCGTCCTCCCGTCTTGGGTGAATGGCGATTCACCGATAAGGTGAATCGCCATTCACCCATTTTTTCGTGCCGCCGCGGAGTGCCGATGGACCAGCCCGCCCCGATACCCGTGCCGACCGGCGGAAGCGTGCGCAAGCGGCTCACCGTGCCGGTCCTGGCGTTCGGCGGCATCCTCATGGCCGTCAACCAGACCGTGGTGGTGCCGCTGCTCCCGGACCTGCCGAAACTCACCGGAGCCTCTCCCGGCGCCGTCTCCTGGACGGTCACGGCGACCCTGCTGGCCGGGGCCGTCCTCACCCCGGTCCTCGGGCGGGCAGGCGACATGTACGGCAAACGCCGGGTGCTGCTGGCGGCCCTCGCCCTGATGGTCGTCGGGTCGGTGATGTGCGCCCTGTCCTCCGACATCCGCGTGCTCATCGCCGCCCGCGCGCTCTCGGGCGCCGCCTCCGCCGTCGTACCGCTGTCCATCAGCATCCTGCGCGACGAACTCCCGCCGGAGCGCCGGGGCGGCGCGGTGGCGCTGATGAGCTCGACGGTCGGGATCGGGGCCGCGCTGGGGCTGCCGCTGGCCGCGCTGATCGTGCAGTACGCCGACTGGCACACCATGTTCTGGGTGACCGCCGGACTCGGCGCCCTGGGCGTGACATCGGTGTGGTGGGCGGTGCGGGAGTCGCCCGTACGCGAACCCGGCCGCTTCGACGTGGTGGGGGCGCTGGGCCTGGCGGCCGGGCTGGTGTGCCTGCTGCTCGGCGTGTCCCAGGGCGGGCAGTGGGGGTGGACCAGCGCCCGCGTCCTCGCCCTGTTCCTGGGCGCCGTCCTCACGCTGGCCCTGTGGTGGTGGCACCAGCTGCGCACCGAACGCCCCCTGGTGGACCTGCGGCTGGTCTCACGCCCCAGCGTCGGGCTGTCCCATGTCGCCGCGCTGCTGACCGGGTTCGCCTTCTACGCCAACTCCCTGGTCACCGCCCAGCTGGTGCAGGCGCCCGAGGCCACCGGGTACGGGCTCGGGCTGTCCATCGTGGCCACCGGCCTGGTGCTGCTGCCGGGCGGCCTGATCATGCTGTTGTTCTCACCGGTCTCGGCCCGCATCTCGGCCTCCCGCGGCCCACGCGTCACCCTGGCCCTCGGGGCGCTGGTCATCGGACTCGGCTACGCGGTGCGCATCATGGACAGCCGCGACCTGTGGATGATCATCCTCGGGGCGGCGGTCGTGGGCACCGGCACCACCCTCGCGTACTCCGCGCTGCCCACCCTGATCCTGCACGCCGTCCCGGCCGGCCAGACAGCGTCCGCGAACGGCGTCAACGTCCTGATGCGGACGATCGGCCAGGCCACCTCCAGCGCCGTCGTCGCCGCGGTGCTGGTGCATCACACCAGCCTGCTCGACGGCACCCCGGTGCCCACCCTGCACGGCTATCTGCTGGCCTTCGGCATCGCCGGCGCGGTCGCCCTGCTGGCCTCCGCGACGGCGCTGACCATCCCGGGGGAGCATCCCGCACCGCGCGGCACCCGGCGGGCCGGCGGCACCCGCGGTGCGCGGGACGAGGCGCTGGAGGGAGCATGAGTGCCGTGAGCACCCGACCCACCGCACCCGGCCCGGCATCCGCGCCCGCCGCCTCGCCCTCCGCCGCTTCAGGCGACTGTGCCGCCCGCGACACCGCGGCTCCGGCCCCCGCCGCTTCTCACGCCACCGCCACCGCCACCGACACCGCACCCTCCGTCTCCGTGTCCGCACGCCGGGACGCCGAGGCGACCCGGGCGGCCATCCAGAAGGCGGCCCGCTACCTGCTGGCCCGGCACGCCCACAACGAGGTGACGCTCAAGGCGATCGCCGACCGTGCCGGTGTGAGCCCGCCGCTGATCCTGAAGTACTTCGGCAACAAGGACGCCCTCGTCGCCCGCGTCATGTCCTTCGACACCGACGCCGACGCGCTGCTGGACGCGCCGCTCGCCGAACTCGGCCGGCACATGGTCCGGCATGTGCTGCTCAGCCAGCGCGAGCGGGGCGCGGACCCGCTGCTGCGCATCGCCTTCGCCCCGCTGCACGGCGAGCACGGCGACGTCCTGCGGGTCAACTTCCGCACCCAGGTGGTCGAGCGCCTGGCCGGGCGGCTCGCCGGACCCGACGCCGGGCTGCGTGCCGAACTGGCCGTGGCGACCCTGGTCGGCCTGGGCGTGATGTACGGCGTGGCCCGCGGTGTCCATGTGCGCGAGGGCGCGATCGAGGACATGGTGGACCGGTACGCGCCCGGGGTCCAGACCCACCTGACGCCCTGAGCGCGCCGCCCGGCCCGGGTCCCTCGGTGCCGCGTACGGCGGGCCCGGATGACACACTGACGGCATGGACGAGCGCACTTTCGGTAGGTCCCAGCAGCACGCATCCGTCATCGGCCTCGGCACCTGGCAACTGGGCGCCGACTGGGGAGACGTCGACGACAAGGAAGCGCTGTCGGTGCTGGAGACGGCGGCCGAGTCGGGGGTGACCTTCTTCGACACGGCCGACGTGTACGGCGACGGGCGCAGCGAGCAGACCATCGCCGCCTTCCTGAGCGGCCGGCCCGACCTGCACGTACTGGTCGCGTCCAAGATGGGCCGACGGGTCGACCAGATCCCGCAGAACTACGTGCTGGACAACTTCCGCGCCTGGAACGACAGGTCCCGGCGCAACCTCGGCGTCGACCGGGTCGACCTGGTGCAACTGCACTGCCCGCCGACGCCCGTGTACTCGACGGACGAGGTGTTCGACGCCCTCGACACCCTGGTCGAGGAGGAGCGGATCGCCGCCTACGGAGTCAGTGTCGAGACCTGCGCCGAGGCCCTGACCGCGATCGCCCGGCCGAACGTGGCCAGCGTGCAGATCATCCTCAACCCGTTCCGCATGAAGCCGCTGCGCGAGGTGCTGCCGGCCGCGCGGGAGGCGGGCGTCGGCGTCATCGCCCGGGTGCCGCTGGCCTCGGGCCTGCTGTCCGGCAAGTACACCAAGGACACGGTGTTCGCCGACAACGACCACCGCACCTACAACCGGCACGGGGAGTCCTTCGACCAGGGCGAGACCTTCTCCGGCGTGGACTTCGCCACCGGCGTGGAGGCGGCCGCCGAGTTCGCCGCGCTCGCCCCCGAGGGATACACCCCGGCCCAGCTCGCGCTGCGCTGGATCGTGCAGCAGCCCGGTGTCACGACGGTGATCCCGGGGGCCCGCTCGCCGGAGCAGGCCCGCGCCAACGCGGCGGCCGCCAGGCTGCCGGAGCTGGAGCGGGACACGCTCGACGCGATCCGCGACCTCTACGACCGGCGGATCAAGGACCAGGTGGAGAACCGCTGGTAGGGAACCCGCCGTAGGGTTCAGCGCCGTTCGCTCACGGCTCCAGGACCAGCTCGCGTTCCTGCTCCTGGTCGCCCGAGGCGGCCCCCCGGTCCCGCGTCGTGAAGGTGCGGGACAGGGTGGTGCTCGCCTTCTCGACGGCTTCCGGCGTGCCCTGGACGGTGACGGTCACGGGCGCGGACAGCCGGCCGGCGTCCCCCGAGGTGCCCTCGGGGGACGCGTCCGCGTCGCCGGACTCGTGCGCGAAGGTGGCCGTGTGGACCGTGGCGCCGTCGTCGGAGGGCCGCTCGTCCGGGGCCCCGAAGGCGGGCTCCAGGGCCTGGACGACCGTCCGTGCGTCGGCGGCGCTGCCGCCGCTGAGGGTGACTGTGAGCTGGGTGGCGGACATGGTCAACGGAACTCCTCCGTGATCGGCGTGGGGGGCGCGGCACCCCCTGCCGGGGAGCCGGGGCCATGGGTCATGGCCTCCGTGTAACCGCCCGGTGATCGCTGAAACAGCGACCGGTCCTCAGAACCGTCCGCCGGTGAGCCGGGTGAGGGGTCCGTGGGTGTGGCGCTCGGTGCGCCGGCCCGCCGCGAAGGACGCGGCGCTCAGCACCGTCAGGCCCGCTCCGACGCCCGCCGCGACCAGCTTGCGGTTCGCCAGCAGCGTCCAGGCGGTCTTCGCGCCGGCGGCGACCTGACCCGAGGCCGAGACGATCGCCTGGCGACCGGCCTCGACACTCCTGGCCGCGGTGTTCGCGGCCCGGCTCGCCGCGTCGGCGGTACGCTCCGCGCCCGCCTTGGCGGCTGACGCGGCGTCATCCGCCTTGCCCGCGGCGGTCTTCGCCGCGCGCGAGGCGGGAGCCGTGGCCCGGTCCGTGGTCCGCTGCGCCTTGGCCGACACCCGCGTGGTGGTGGCCTTCTCGTTCGTCGTGTTCTCCGTTTCCTTCATGGGAACCGCTTTGCCGTTCGACCCGGCGGCAAACACGATCCGCCGTCCCGGACCAACGTCGGACGACGAGCAGGCAAAGCACGCGTAAATCGGGGAACACGGGTGGCGGAAGAACACGGAAACGCATCACAGCGGGAGGAACCTTGTCAGCCGGGGCGAGCGCTACGAGCGCCAAGGACACGGGGCGCGACGAGACCGAGGAGGAGAGAGCCGACCGCAAGTGGGTCGAGCTGATCCAGGAGATACGGGTCGCCCAGACCGGCGTGCAGATCCTGTTCGGCTTTCTGCTCACCGTCGTCTTCACCCCGCGCTACACGCAGCTGGCGCACACGGACAAGACGATCTACCTGGTGACGGTCGTGCTGGGAGCGTGCGCCACCGGTGCCCTCATCGGCCCGGTCTCCCTGCACCGCCTGGTGTCGGGGCGGCGGGTCAAACCGCAGGCGGTCCAGTGGGCGTCGCGGATGACGTTCGTCGGGCTGGTGCTGCTGCTCGCCACCATGACGTCCTCGCTGCTGCTGATCCTCCGTGTGGCGACCCACGACGGCTACGTGCCCTACCTGGTCAGCGCGGTGGTGGCCTGGTACCTGGTGTGCTGGTTCGGGGTGCCGCTGTGGACGCGGCGCCGGCACACGACGGACTGACCGGGAGCGGAACGACACTGAAGATGACAACCTACGCGCAGTACACGACGGGCGAGCCGGTCGTCGACGGCAAGGCTCCCGCCGGACC